>JAUJNJ010000193.1 GCA_030448225.1 Phycisphaerae bacterium | reverse complement strand
CGGCCGCCGAGGCGCTGGAACTTCTTGGGGTTCTTGAGGAACTCCACGATCTCCATCACCTCTTCCTTGGCCTCCTCGACGCCGGCGACGTCGTCGAACGTGACGTTGGTGTGTTCCTTGGAGGTGATCTTGTGGCGGCTGCGGCCGAAGTTGCCGAGCATGCCGCCCGCGCCGGCGCTGTTGCGCAGCTGGCGGAAGACGAAGAACCAGATGAAGCCGAAGATCAGCAGCCAGGGGATCAGCGGCAGCAGGATGCTGATCACGAGGTTGTTGTTGTTCTCGACGTCGAACTTCGTGTCCGGGCCGAGGCCGGTGCGCAGGTCTTTAATGAAGGCGTAGTCGACGGTGCGCGGGTCGAGCTCGACCTGGAACCAGGTGACCTTCCCCTTCTCGGGGATGTCCTGGGCGCTGTTGAACTTGCCCTTGAGCGTGTCCCCCTCGAGGCGGACCCACTCGAACTTGCCCGACTGCCCACCGGCCCGCTCGACCGGCGTGCCCGCCGCCACGCCCGCGGGCTGCTCGAGGCGGCCGTAGAACTCGTTGAGCGGGATGGCGGTGAACGTGCGGTTGCCCTTGTTGAGCAACATGAACAGCATGATCGCCAGGGCGATGAACAGCACCCAGCCGAAGAGCCCGCGCCCGAACTTCAGGCCGCCGTTGCTGCCGGCGACGGGGCGGGTTCCCTTGCGCTGGGGACGTTCTGGTCGTTGTTCTGCCATGATGTGTCGACTTCCCTCGACCCCGCGCCGCGCGCCTGTCGCGCCCGCGGGGGATCGGCTCGCGGAACTCGGCCCGCGCGGCATCGGACGCGCGGGCCACGAACTCGTCGGTGAGGCGGCGGCGATGTTCCGCACGTCCGCCGCGGACATAGGGTCGGGGGCGTCACGACGCCCTCGGACTTTTCCGTCCGCCCAATCATAAGGTTGTCGGGCCTGCCATTTCCACCGCCGGCCCGCCCCCGAAACCGTGAAAGGTGCACCCGGCACGGGGACCCGGCCCGCGACCCGGGCAGGCCGGACGGAGCTACCAGTCGGCCTGTAGCTCCTGCACGATGCCCAGCGCCAGCCGCTCCAGGTTCACCTGCGACCCGACGAACCGCCCCTCGCCGAGCGTGGGGTAGTAGGGGGCCGTCTGCTCGAAGTGCCGCCGGTCGACGAGAATACGGCCGGTGCGGAGATCCTTCCAGATGAAATTGACGCGGACGCGGTAGAGTTGCTCCTGCGGCACCGAGGAGCGGGGGTCGGTGCTGATCGTGCGGACGGTGACGTTGGTGATCTCCCCCTCGAGCACGGTGTCGGCCCGGTCGCGGTCGATCACCTTGTACGGGGAATGGGCCTCGAGCTGGGTGACGATCGCCTTGGAGAGGGCGAACTCGGCCTCGCGGGCGAAGGTCTTGTTCGTGAAGATCGGGACGGCGACGGTGCGGACGTCCTCGCGGTAGACCGAGCGCCACTTGTACCCGCCGGCCCCCGCGGCCCGCTGCGGGTCGCCGCCGTCGCCGCCGCCCTCCGCGAAATCGCCCCCCGACTGGCCGTAGCCGCACCCGCCGGTGCTCCCGACGAGGCACGCCGTCAGCGCGAGGAGGATCACCAGGGGGAGCCGTCGGGTCAGCAGCGTCATACTTGCCTTCATTTCGCGTCGAGCTTTCCGGTTGTCGCGTCGGGCGCGGTCGCGACGGCGGGCGTGTCGGGAATCCAGCGGCCGGGCCCGGCGACGATCAGTTGTGGCCCCGGTTGCGGTCTGGCGGCGAGCCGACGGATGAGAAACCAGACGAAGCTCATGATGATCAGCCAGGGGATCAGCGGCAGCAGGATGTTGACGAGGAGGCTGTCGTCGTTCTCGACGTAGACCTTCGCGTCGCCGGTGCGGGCGTCGATCTCCTTTACGAACGCCCAGTCGGCGGTGTGCGGCGGGAGCTGTACGCTGAACCAGAGGACGTGGCCCTTCTCCGGGATGATCTCGCGGGTGAGGAACTTGCCAACGACCTCGTCGTTGCCGATCCGGACCCATTCGACGCGGCCGATGAACCTTGCCTCGCGACGCTCCTCCGGTGTCTCGGGCGCGAGGCGGGTGATGAACTCGTCGACGGGGATCGGCGTGAACGCCCGCCGCGGCCGGGTCAGCAGCGACATGAGCACGAGGACGAGCAAGGCGACCGGCAGCGCCCAGACCCACCACCGCCGGCGGCGCGGCGCGGCCTCGGCCGGCGTCGCCGGGCGGGCATACGGGAGCGAGTGAGGCGTGGGGGGCGGCGGCTGGGTCATGAGGTCGGCGTAGAGATCGGCCCGTCCGGAGCGGCGGGGCGGATTCTAATGACCCACCCCCGCGGCGGCAATTCACGGCCGCCCTCCGCCCGGTCCGCGCTAGCAAGTCCTGGCGCGTGCATCGATCAATGCCGCCGGCACGATTGCCGTTCCGCGGTAAGACGTGCCGCGCGGCCGGCCACCGCTCAGCGGCCCGGGCGAATCTGAGCAATATAATGCTAATATGCGGCCGCCTTCGCTGGGGCGCGTTCGCGCGAGAGCATGTCGTTGAACTGGGATGTCGACGCTTCCCACTTCGGATGCTTCCACGGGTACGACACGCGTCCCTGCCGTTGGTGCGTCCCAGCCGACGGAGGCGCACGCGGAAGCGCCACTCGCGCAATCGGCGCGACGACGTTGCTACGCCGTCCCGTCGAGCCAGTCCCAACGACGCATTCCGAGCCGGCCCTCGGCGGTCAGTTCGTAGTGCGCGCCGAGCGGCAGCGGCGCGTAGTGCGGGCCGTGGCCGACCGGCAGGCCGCGGGCGACCGGGATGCCGAGCCGCTCGCCGAGCGTCCCGAAGATGTGGGCGAACGCCTCGGGCTCGGCGTACGTGGGGCGGAGCGGCTTCGTGGCTGAGCCCTCCGGATCGGCGCGAACCATTTGCTCCTCGTCGCGGCAGTCGCGGAAGTCGCCGAGCACGATCGCGCGGGTCGACGCGAGCAGGCCCGCCTGCGCGACCTGCGTCATCATCCGGTCGAGGCGGTAGTACGGCTCGCCGACGTCCTCCAGGAACAGGATGTGGTCGCCGCCGCCGGCCGGGGCGTAGGGCGTGCCGGCGAGGGCCGCCCATAGCGTGAGGTTCCCGCCGACGAGCGGTGCGCGGACGGCCGCCCCCGGGGCGGGCGCGAGCCACGTCAGGGTCGCCCGCGTCCATGAGGGATCGGCCGGCCGGCGGGTCACGAGGTTCACCGTCGCCGCCCACTCGTCGTCGCCGATCGCGCAGAAGCTCTGCGCCGCCGGCATGGGGGCGTGGAGCGTGGACCATCCCCAGCGCGTCCGGGCGAACTCGTGCAGCACCGTGACGTCGGAGTAGCCGACGAGCAGTTTCCGCCGCGGCGGCGGGCCCCCGTCGGCGGTCATCGCTTCCAGCAGCGGTAGGATGCGCTGCGCGCCGTACCCGCCGCGGGCGCACCACACGACGTCGACGGCCGGGTCGCGCGCGTACTCGACCAGCGCCGCCGCCCGCGCCGCGTCGGCGCCGGCGAACGTGAAGTGCTGGTCGCCGACGCCGGGGTGGACCC
>JAUJNJ010000032.1 GCA_030448225.1 Phycisphaerae bacterium | reverse complement strand
GCTGCGGGGAGGGGGCGCTCTAGTTGGGACGACGCGGCGGCGGCCGTCCCGCCCTCGACCTCGACGTGCCGGCGCGGACCGGCGGCTTGGCGGGATCGCGGCGCCGCGGTTCTCCGACGCAGACGCCGCCGCCCGCGTCGTCCTGCACGAACAGCAGGGCGGCGACCCGGCCATGAGCGTGACGACGCCGCGGAGCTTCACCGGCCGCTGCCGCACCGCCCTGGCGGGCGTCAGCCGGCACGCTCGGCCGCGCTCGTGATGACCGCCGGCATGGCCCCGCCCGTCGCCGCCGTCTCCTTCGTTGGCGACAGCCTCCGGCGCGTGCCGCCGCCGAAGTCGAGCAGCGTGAGGAGGAGGATCGCGCGTCGCACTCGCATCGGTGTGTATCCCGGTTCAACGACCTGCAGCCCAGACGTGCCCCTCCCGCTCCTTACGTGCGGGTCACCTTGTTATTGCCGCCAGGCCGAACGTGGCGATGCGCCCGACGGCCGCGCCGTCGCCATAGGCTGACGCCGCGGACATGAGTGCGGCGCGACGACCCGACGGAGGCCTTAACCTCGTGCTAGTGTCTCGTCCCCCGCGCTGAATTGAGATCCGCGCGCGGGCGTCGCAGCCGGAGATCATCGCAGGGGAATCACCGTCGTGGTTCAATATTTTCTTGCGTCGCCAGCGGTTTCTCGCGCGTCCTCCGCGCGACCTGTCCGCGGAAGGGCTAACGTAAACAGAAAACGCCGCGCTGCACCACGGGGTTCGGCTCGCTGCGCTGCATTAGGTGCGTGGGGACGCACGGGGCCTGGCCGGGAAGATTCCACGTCTGTTCGGGGGCCGCACGTCGGCAGTCAGGGTGTCACGGCGATGGTGGGCGTACCGCGCGAAGAACTGATCGGGCAAGGGAGAGGCCAGGCACGCCCGCGCCCGAGGGCCTCGACCCGTGCGGCGCTCGGCTCACCGGCGAGATCCGCCAGCAGATGCTCGTCGACGCCGTCGAGCAGGTTCCGCGCCGGCGGCGACCCGGCCGTCAACCAGTCCGAGTGGGCGGAGGTCGAGGCCAAGTCGGTCGAGCTGCTGCGCGAGTCGAAGGACCTCGATTCTACCTACTGGACGATCGCCCAGATCCGCCTCAACGGCCTGTGCGGGCTGACGGCGGGGCCGCGGCTCGTCTCCCACCTGTGCGACGTTCTGGCCCGACCTGCACCGCGCCGGGCCGCGGGCGACGCGGTCGGCGTGCAACGCATCAACTGGATCAACGAACTGGCCCAGGCCCGCGTCCTGCGCGCGTGCGCGACGCGGAGCTCTACCTCGACGGCCGGCCGGACGGGTCGGCCGGTCACGCCAGCGTCGCTCGACCTGCAGAAGCAAAACCTCGAACTGTCGCAACAGAAGACCGATTACTGGCTCTTCCCGCAGACGAAGGTGGGCGGCCCTCGACGACCAGCGACCTTGAGGCCCACCGGCGCGTGTTCGAAGAGCCGGATGGTCAACCGGATCATCCTCGACGCGGCAGCCGGGCTAGAAACAGCCGGCGACGGCGTGGACGCCGGACAAGGTCGCGCTGCTCGACGCGCTGACCGTCCGCGTCGTCCGTCAAGCCGACCGTGCGTTGCCAGGAAGGTGACAAGCTTCCCGTCCCGCCGATGAATCAGGTCCAGGACGACCTGCACACGCTCTCGCCCGGCGCTGCGAGGCGGGCGTGCACGACTGGCTCGGCTCCGAGGCGACCCGGATGTACGACGGCCAGGACGGCGACGCGTCGCAGTGGCCGCCAGAAGCAACTCGCCCCGCCGACCCGGCCACGGACACCGAACTGGCGCCGAACGTCCCCGGGACGCCTTGACGGCGTGGCACGCGCACTGGCGGTGCTGCTGGCCGGCCACGGCCAGAAGCTGTTCGTTCCTCGACCTCGCCCTCCAGACCCGCGCGCGCGGAAGACCGGTTCCGCACCGCGATGTTGTCGACCCTGCCGAGGTCCGCGACTGGGGCAGCGGCGGCGACGCCCCGGCGGTACGGGGCCGGCGGCGGCGCTGGCGTCGGTCACGCAGCAGGACTTCATCTCGTACCGCAACGTGTGGGCGCGGGACGTACGCAACTCGCCGCGCGGTGAAGCAACTCGCCAGCCACCCGCCGCGGACCTCGTGAAGCGCGTAGCCAGGGGGATCGAGCACGCCTGGGGCGACCGGTGAACGACGCGCTCCAGGAACGGCGCGCGCTCTATCAGCGCATGCTCGTCGCGGCTCAACGGCGGCCCCGGGCACCGCGTCGGCCCGGCTGGCGACGGACCTGGAAGCTGGAGCAGGAACTGGTCGACAAGCTGGAGGTCCAGCAACAGGAGTACCAGCGGCTCGCCAAGGCCGGCCTCTCGCGAACCCAGCGGGAGGACTTCGAAGACCCTTGGTGGCCGCTCGTCGAGCGCGTCCGCGGCTACGAGCAACTGGACGAAGCGGCTGCGCGACGCGGCGGCGAGGTGACGGCGCCCGGACTGCCGCAGCACTTCGAGCACGGTCAAGGCGGCGCAGGCGGCGATCCTCGGCTCGAGCCGACAAGGACCGCGACGTGATCGACCCCTACAGCCCCGCCACCCGGCCGGGCAAGGAGGGCGACGCGCTGGCGAAGCCGCGCGGCGCTGGCGGTGGGCGCCTGACGCACGTCTGGACGGCCGGCCTCGCGAACGTGACCGAGAAGGTCTGGGACGCGCACGTCGCGGCGACGAGGACCTCGCCCCGGCCCGCAGCCGCCGCCGACCAACCGTTCAGCGCCCGTCCCGTTCCTCAACGGCGACGTCACCATCGCCGCGTTCCAGCCGGCCCGGCGTCGAGGCATGGCTGGCGGCGTGGGACCGCACGGCCCGCGCGCCGGCGGGAAACTCCGTCTCGACGAGGCGAGCGTCGCCGCCCGCGTCGACGCGCGCACGGAGGCCGTCCGCGGCTTCGTCGGCAAGTACAAGGACTACTGGACGCGGACGCTGCCGGCGGAACTCACGGTGAACGTCGGCGACTGGCCGAGCGTCGACCCGGCTTCGGCACGATGGTGGGCGACGGCGAGGTCGGCGACGCTCCGCCAGATCCGAAGGCGGTGACCGCCGCGGCGAAACTCGTCCCCGACGCCCCGGCCAGCCCTGGTCCACCTCGGACAGCAGCCCCGTTGCCGACGCGGGGCCGAGACGGCGTCTCGGCCGCCCTGTTCGGCAAAGTCTGGCGGCGGCCGCCGCGGCCAAGGACGTGCCCGCCGCGCGCTTCTCACGTCCCTGTCCGCATGCTGAGCGCCGCCGCGGCTCCGCCGAGCCTGAGGGATCTGACCCGGACGGGCGGGTTCGTCCCGGCCACTACTGGAGGACCGTTCACGCCGGCGCGTCCGGGCGTTGGCCGAGGGCTTCAAGGACGCCGGTGCGAGAGCTCAACAAGGTTGCCCGGGTCGCCGGCGCGCTTCCCGTTCTTGAAGGGCGCCCGAGCGTGACGCCACCAGCAAGGACGTCGAGGACCTCCTCGCGGCGATCGAGGTGCTGCGGCCGGCGGGTTCGGAGCAGAGCGTGAGGTCCGTCCCCGCGGCTCGCCCGTCCGCGACGGGGGCGAGATTGTCGCAGGCGGTCGAACGGTGGCTGGTGAACCTCGAAAACGCTGCGGCCGTGGCTGAAGCCGGGGGCCGGCGGCGACCGTGAAGGCGACGTTCGGCTGGGAGTCGTCGACGAGGGACGGGTGGCAGAACCTGTCGATCACCGGCATCAACCTGCCGCTGTCGCGCGTCGGCGAGAACAACCGCACAAGGACAAGGACAACCCGAACGTGCAGCAGCGACTCACGCTCGCATGCCCCGCAGTGAGGGTGGGATCGAGATCACCCTGACCGCGCCGTGGCGAACAGGCCGTACGTGAGCCCGCCGGCGTACAAGGGCCCCTGGGCGTTGCTCCGCCTCTGACCCGCGGCCCGCCCGGGCAGGGAGGGACGGAGGTGACGGTCTTATGTCGCGGCGCCGAGACGGGCGCGGCCGATCGTCCTGGTCTTCGGCCGGCCCTCGAACGTCGGCGGCATCCCCACCATCCCGGCCCGGGTCGAGTGGCCCGCGGCGCCCGCAAGGCGGCGGCGCGAAGGGCTCGCCAGCCGCCGACCGGCGGCGGACGGCGACGGCGAAAGGCGAACCCGACGCCGACGGCGGCGGGCCACCGCCGTCGCCCGCATCGTCGCCGCCGTCGTCGCGACAGACCGCACGCTCGCCGCGGTCCGCCAGGCGCCCCGGCGGACCGCGTTTCTATCCGAACCCCGTGCCCGAAGTGCGAGGAGATCATCTCCGGCGATGCGGTCCGCCCGTTGATGCGGCCGCCGGGCGAGGCGCCGACAGCGGCCGCGAACGATCGCCACCACGATCACCACTACCGACGTCGCGCGCACCACTGCAACCGCTACGGTCGCGACCGCCATTGTCGCGGACGTCGCGCGCCGCGACGACTGCGCAACGACTTCGTCGCCGAGGACATCGCGGCGGCCGCGTTCGAGATTCGCCGAGGAAGTCGCCGCGGCGCTTCCGCCGTCCCCGCCGTTCCCGCCGAGTTGCGTCCGGCCGCGCCGTTGGACTCCGTCTCAGCCGCGCGCCGCCGCCGCCGCCGCCTGCTGCGACGCCCGCGCGGGCCGTGACTCATGCCCCGGCACCGGCATTGACCGACGCCGCCGCGCGCGGATGTCTTGGCCACCGCGGCGGCGGGACTGCGGCGCGTCGACAGCCACCCTCGGCGCGGCGGCGTGCTGCGACGACCGAGCCGGCGGGTGCGTGCGAACCTGCCGCCGCCGCGTCCGGCGCGCGCCCGGAACGAGACCGACGCTAACGGCGAAATCGGATCGGCGGCACGGCCATGTTACGTTGCCGACCCTCCTCCTGCGACACGCCCGTCGGCCTCCTCGCCGGCGACGTCTCCTGCGGCACCCGCGCCTGCCGCGCCCGACCGTGTCGTCCGCCGCGAAGCAGCCAGGTCCGCCTTCCGTCGCACCCAGCCCGGATGCGACGGCCGTGGATCCCGCGCGTCGCGGGGCACCCCGTACATCCGCTCGCAGGACCGGCGTCCGCGGTTGACGCGGCACGCACGCCTACCGCGGCCGACGCGCCCAGTCGCCGCCGGACGCGCACTAAATGCGGCGTCCGCGCCCGGTTGCCGCGCGCGCACGCCGCTGCGCGCCCTCGCCGCGGTGTCGGTGCCCGCTGCCGACGCCGCGGCCACCCGGCCCCCGCGTCCGCCGCAGCCTCACCATCGGCACCGGCACCGGCACCGGTATCGGCACCGGCTGCCGGCACCCTCCACCGGCCGGCTCAAGCGACGGCCGCGGCAACAGTTCCGGCTCGCGCGGCGGCCACGCTCGCCGACTGCTCCCGCTCGACGGCGACTACACCCGCGGCTGCCGGGCAGTCTGCATCGGCCACGGCGGCACGGCTTCGACCGCACCGACTGGGTTGGCCCCGACGCCGCCACCGGCTGCGCAGCGCGTCGGTCGCGGCACCACGATCGACTGCGCCCAACCACACCGGCTCCGGCACCCGCATCGGCCGCGCTTGCGGGCAGGTGCTGCGGCGGCGCGCAGGGGTCGCCGGTTGTGCCGGCCGTGCGGCAAGGGTTGCACGGCGTCGGCACCGCCCTGATCGTGTTCCGTCGACTGCTGGTGATGGTCGAGACCTGCCCCGGCAGGGTGGCGACGCGGCGCCGATTCGAACCGGACGACGGCACCTGTCGCATCGCCGCGGCCGGTAGATGCGGGACGAGGAACCTGCCGTCGATCCGACGGGCGATCCGCCGTCGGCGGCGGACGTGGCGACGCCTTCTACGCTGGCGGCGGCCGTGGACGTCGCGCTTCGCGCCGCCGCCCGCCCGCCGCCGCCGTCGCCCGCGCGTGCGGAGGCGTCGGCAGCTCGGTGGCGTTCTTCGGGAAGCTGCCGTGTTACTGGGACTTCCTGAACGACCTCGACCACGACCTGCCGTTCGATCCAGGGCTCGGTGGTTCTGCAAGATGTTTCGTGACGCGTTCGCGTCGCGGCCGGCCCCGGCGGACGCCGCCATCGCCGGCGGCGGAGTCGAACCGCGGACTTCCTGATCTTCTGCCGCCACCGGGGGCGGTCGGCGTTGGCCTCGGCGTGGGCCAGCGAGGACGTCCGGCCGACGGCGGCCGTTCTTCACCTGCGTGTCGCTGTCGGCGGCCGACGGCCTGGACCTCGTCCGCTTCGCGCTGCCGCGGTAGCGCTGCGGGAGATCGTCGCAAGCGCGCGGCGACGATAGCCGCGCGCGGCTCAACGAAGTGCTGCGGGCCGAGGTCGAACGCTGGCATGAGGAGGCGATCGACCGGCCGATCCGGCACGCCGCGAAATCGGCCTCTGCCCCGGCGGCGGCTGTCGAATCATCGGCGGAAGCGGCTTCTGCATCGGAACCGGCATTACGCGCGACGCCCTGGGCGTCGAGCGTGGAGGCGCGGCCCGTCGGTTGAGGCGTGTTCGGTGGAGGCGCTGTCGCAGCGCTGCTGGACGCGCGCACCTCGGCCCGGCCCGCGCATATCTGCTGCTCCACTGGCCCGGCGCGGGCGGGTCGGGCGGCGTGCCGGCGTGGCTCGCCCGGCCGCTCTCGTTCTTCAGCGCCGCGCCGAAGGCGGCGGAGCACCGCCGGCTGCCGGCGGGCGGGTCGGCGGCCGAGTCGCTGCTCGGGTGGGTGGCGCTCGTCACGCGCCTGAACGGCCCCCGCGCCGCGGCGTGCGTCGCCGTCACCGATCCGCCCGCGTGGGCCGACGTCTTCGTCGGCGAGCCGTCGGCCGAACAACTCCGCTGCATCTGCCTGCCGCCCTGCCCGGAGCACCCGTTCCGCCTGCGCGCCTAAACCTCCTTCGCCCGCTCACGTCGTGCCGCCCCGTGCCGCGCCATTTGCGCCACGCGCATGCTCCGACATACGCGTCACGACCTGGCCTCCTCCGCGGCACCGGGCCCATCAACAGGCGACGGCTTCTTTTCGGGATTCTTGGATCTTTCCGCGGCGCGACACATCGAATTTTAAAGTGTCCGCACGGGTGATTTCCCGTTTCGCCAGCCAAGCATCCGTGCTGAAATGTCGGGTTGATCCGATCGTCCCGGGATCGCGCACCCGCCATCGCTCGCTAACGACAAAGGGGTCAAGCCATGAAGAAGCGAATTCTGCTCCTCGATGACGAGATCGATTTCGCCTACATCATGAAACGCACGCTGGAAATGACCGGGGTGTACGAGGTGCGGACGAGCGTGGTGTCCGGCACCTTCCAGCAGGTCGCGCGGGCGTTCAAGCCCGACCTGATCCTGCTCGACTGCATGATGCCCTGCATGGACGGCGGCGAGGTGGCCTCGGTCATCCAGAACGACCCGGAACTGAAGGACATCCCCTTCATGTTCCTGACGGCCACGATCGACGAGCCGGAGACGCGCCCGAGCCTCTGCTACCAGGGCGAGCAGACGTACCTGCCGAAGACGATCCCGCTCGAGCAACTCTACCGCCACGTGGAAGAGCACCTCGCCAAGACCGCCCCGGCCGAGGCGCCGTAGCGTCAAGGACCCGGTCGCACCGCGCGACCCGTCGGAGTCTTCGTCCGATCCGATCGTCAGTGCGCATAGGCGTCGCGCGCCGAGCTAGTCGTCAATCGTTGCGCTCTTTGGCGACGAGTCTTGGCGGCGACCACCGGCCGTCACTCCGTGCGTCGGCGCGGGTTTAGTCGCGCACTTCTTCCCCCTCCCTCCCGCCGCTCCGGTTGAGCATCGGGATCGACCCCCGAGCATATCCACGTCGGCGAACCGACCGAAACGCGTTCCCGTAGGACCGATAAAACGCGGCGCCACCGGCCCATAACGCGGTCGGCGGAGCGGCAATGTCGTCCGGGACGCAAGCATCGGGACCGACGCTCGGTCGAAACCCTCATCGGTGCCAGAATGGGCCGCGGCGCGCGGCAGAGGCAAGGGGCGGCACGCGAACGGGTCGTGCGCGTGTCGTTGAAAGAGCTGCGCGAAAACAGAATGATGTGTCCCGCCCCGCACGACCTTCGGAGGCGGCGTTCGGGGCTGTCGTGGTTCTTGTGGTATGCTGGACGAGGCAGGCGGAGTGGATCGGCACGGGGGTGCCGTGCCCTTCCCGAGCGTTCGTGACTCGGCTCGGCCCCCAGACGGTCGGGAGGTTTCCTTCATGCGGTCGGATCGACCCCTTCGCGTGTGCCACCTCGGCAAGTACTACCCGCCGGCCCCGGGTGGCATCGAGACGCACGTCAGGACGCTCGCGCGGGCTCAGGCCGCGCTCGGGGCGGACGTGCGCGTGATGTGCGTGAACCACAAGAACGAGCAGGGCAATGACGTCACCTGGAGCCGCCTCGGCGCGACGCGGAGCGTGGAGGAGTCGGACGGCCCGGTCCGCGTGATGCGCCTCGGGCGGGCCGCCCATGTCGCCAAGGTCGACCTCGTGCCCGACCTCGTCCGTGCGTTCCGGCGGTTCAAGCACGACGCGGTCGACCTGATTCACCTCCACACGCCCAACCCCACGATGCTGCTCGCAGTTGCCGCGATGTCGCCGTCGGCGCGCTGGTGGTGACGCACCACAGCGACGTGATCAAGCAGCGGACGCTGCGGCACGCGTTCGCGCCCATTCGAGCGAATCGTCTACCGGCGCGCGCCCGCGTCCTCTCCGACAGCCCGCCGTACATCGACGGCTCCGACCTGTTGCAGCGGTTCCGCGACAAGGTCGAAACGGTGCCGATGGGCCTGGACCTCGCGTTCCTCGCCGGGCGACGCGGTGGAAGCGGCACGCCGAGCGACTGAAGGAACGGTGGGCGTCGTCCGATCTGGCTGGCGGTGGGGCGGTGCGTCTACTACAAGGGCTACGACACTGCCCTGCGGGCGCTTGCTCCGCCGGGCACGCTGATCGTGATCGGGCAGGGGTCCTGCGAGAGGGGCTGAAGGAGTTGTCGGCGTCGCTCGGCGTGAGCGACCGGGTCGTCTGGATGGGTACGCGACGGCCGACGAGGTGGCCGCGTGCTACCGGGCGGCGACCGCGGCTCTGGTTCCCGTCCAACGCACGGAGCGAGGCCTTCGGGCTCGTGCAGGTCGAGGCGATGGCGAGCGGCTGTCCGATCGTCAACACCGAGCATCCCCGCCAGCGGCGTGCCGTGGTGAGCCCCCACGAGGTGACGGCCTGACGGTGCTGATCGGCGATGCGGACGCGTTCGCCGCCGCCGCCCGCCGGCTGATCGACGAGCAGGGCCTTCGCAACCGCCTGTCCGCCGCCGCTCGGTCGCGGTCGGTCGAGATGTTCGACCACCTCAAGATGGCGGCCCGCTCGCTGGACGTGTACCGGTCGGCCCTCGGCATGGAACGTGACGGGGCGACGCAGGGAACACGGGCGGCGGGGTTCCTCGGATCTCCCCGGCGGTGTCGGACGCTGAAGCCGCCGCGGACGGCGTGGCGGATTCCGTTTTTGTGACGTTGCAGGCGGCTTCGTCGCCGGCGGACGGCGATCCCCGCGCCGCCGTTCCGTCGTACGCGTTGAAGGATGACGTCGGAGCCGGCGTCGCCGCCGCAGTTCATGTCGGCGGCGCGGCGGACGATCGCGGCCGGCTGTCGCGGACGCGGACCGTAGAGCAAATAGCTCGGCCGAGTCTCGCCTAACGAGGGTATGACCGCATGAGAAGCGCGTCCCTCCCAATGAATTACGCCCCGGCTGTTCCTTTGCCGGAGCCGCACGTCGCCGCGGCTTCCGGTGGGGCCTAATCGAGTTGTTCGTGATCAGCCAGATCGTCCTGCCCGCGGCTGCTGTACCTGCCCGGCACGCGGGCGATCCGGGTGCCGATCGCGTGGGCGCGTACGGATCAGCCTGGGCATGCTGGCGGCTCTGGATGGTGCATTCGCGGAAGACGGCCCAGCCGCACCCGAGTCGGCCGTGGCTCGTGGCGGCGGTCGCGTGGCTGGCGATGATGGTGTTCCACCCGACGACGAACACGCTGATGGCCGGGGCGGCCCAGGCGACGCTTTACCTGGCGATCCTCTCGCCGGTCATCTGGGCGCCGGACATGATCCGCGGCCCGCAGCAGTTGCGCCCGGGTCCTGGCGATCCTGCTGATCTGCAACGGCATCAACTCGTTCGTCGGCGTGATGCAGGTCTATGACCCGGACCGGTGGCTGCCGCGGGAGTTCAGCGGCTACATCGGGATGAACATGAGCGGGCGGGCTGAAGACTTGTCCTATATCGGTCCCACGGGCCAACGCATCATTCGGCCGCCGGGACTGTCCGACGCGCTCCCGGCGCGTCGCCGGCCCCGGCGTCACGGCCGGCCTGCTGGGCCTCGTGTTCGCCGTCGCCCGGCCTCGCCTGGTGGAAACGCGTCGCCTCCATCGGCCTCTCCTTTACCGGCGTCTCCGCCATCTTCCTCACGCACGGCCGGACGAGTCTGCTCATCCTGGCAGGCTCGGTCGCGGTCTATCGTGGTCCTCTTCCTCCAGCGCGAGCAGCTGCCGCGCGGTGGCGTTGATCGGCACCGGCATCGGCTTGATGATGGCTGGCCTCGTGTTCGCTGTCGTGCTCGGTGGGCCGGAAATGCTCGAGCGTGACGTCGCTGTTCGCGTACGACCCGCGGCTCATCTACTACGCGAACCGCGGCGATGGTGGAGGACGCGGCGACGAAACTGGCGGGCGAGCACCGCTGGGCGCCGGGCTCGGCCGGTGGGGGGATGATGCGCACCTACTTCGGTGACGAGTCCAACACGAACTCGACCCTCATCTGGGCCGAGGTGCAGTTCGCCGGGTGGATTTTGGACGGCGGCATCCTCCTGCTGGTGGTCTACGGCGGCCTGCCGCCCTGGTCGCCGCGTACCGCGAGTTTCGTCTGGCGCGGTTCGCCCAGGACGGCCAGGTGCGGTCGCTGGCGGGGATCATCTTCGCCGCCAATCTCGGGACGCTCGCGCTGGTCCTGTCGTACACGCCGTTCCTCGCGCGCCGATTGGCCAGCAATACTGGCTGCTCGCTGGGAGCTCTGGCGGGCATCGCAGGGCGGCGGTTCATCGCCGCGCCCGGCGGCGACCCCGGCGCCCCGCCGGACCGCCGCCAAATTTCCGAGCCCGCGGCGGCAGGCTCGGTCGATCGCCGGCGGGGGCGGCCTGATGCGCTACCTGATCGTGGCCGCGGACGTCGCGCCGTGCGGCGGGATGGACCGCGCGATCCACGCCGTGGCCAATCACCTCGCCCGGCGCGACGCGGGCGGCGGCGGCGGCGGACGCGACGAGGTCCACCTCGTCGCCCACCGGGCGGCCGACGACCTGCTCGCGTGCCCGAACGTCACGTTCCACCGGGTCCCCAAGCCCGCCAACTCCTACTTCCTGGGCGAGCCCCTGCTCGACCGCGCCGGCCGCCGCCGCGCCGCCGAGATCAGCGACGCCGGCGGCCGGGTGATCGTCAACGGCGGCAACTGTCAATGGGGTGACGTCAACTGGGTCCATTACGTTCACGCGGCGTACACGCCCGCCGTCGCCGGCGGCGCGCTGCGCCGGCTGAAGGGCCGCTGGAGTCACCGCGTGTTCCTCGCCCGCGAGCGCGACGCGCTGACCCGCGCGCGGGTGGTGATCGCCAACTCACACCGCACGAAGCGCGACCTCGTCGGGCGCCTCGGCCTGCGCCCGGAACGCGTCCACGTCATCTATTACGGGACCGAGCCGGGCGCCTTCCGACCCGCGACCGCGGAGGAGCGGAGGGCCACGCGGGCGGAGCTGAACTGGCCAGCTGAACGCCCGGTCGTCGCGTTCGTCGGAGCGCTGGGCGACCGCCGCAAGGGGTTCGACACGCTGTTTGCTGCGTGGGCGGAATTGTGCAAGGATGGCGCCTGGGACGCCGACCTCGTCGCGATCGGCACCGGCGCTGAACTGCCGGCGTGGCGCGCCCGGGTGGCCGCCGACGATCGGCTCGCGCCGCGCGTGAAGTTCCTGGGGTACCGGACCGACGTCCAGCGCCTGCTCGGCGCCTGCGACGCACTGGTCGCCCCGACGCGGTACGAGGCGTACGGCCTCGGCGTGCAGGAGGCGCTGTGCTGCGGCCTACCGGCGCTCGTCAGCGCCGACGCCGGCGTCGCCGAGCAGTACCCGCCCGAGTTGGCCGGCCTGCTCCTGCCCGACCCGGATGACGCGGCCGACCTCGCGCGTCGCCTGCGGGCGTGGCGGGATCGCCGGGAGGACTGCGCGCGGCAGGCGCGGACGCTCGGCGAGCGACTGCGCCACTACACGTGGGACGACATGGCGCGGCGCGTGACCGACCTGATCCAACACAACTGACACCCGACCGCCGGCGGCCACGCCATTCTGAGGACGGGTAACGGCAGCCACACCGGAATGAGTCCCGAATTTGTCGAAACTGTCGCCACCCTGCCTCGTGACTCGCGCCCGCCCGCGCGCAGCCGCCTCGGCCGGGCGCTAATGACATGGTCGATGGGGGGGGTCTACAGCACCGTCACGCTCCTGATCGGGCTCGTCGCGACGCCGATCCTCCTGCGGTTCCTCGGCCCCGAGCGATTCGGCGCGCACCGGGCCGCGACCGAGTGGCTGGGGTACCTCGCGCTCATCGACATCGGGTTCGGCGGGGCGTTCACCGTCTCAGTCATGCGGGCGATGGCGGCGGGCAGCCGGCAGGACGTCGTCGCGATTACGCGGCTGGCGTTCCGGGTGCTGACGTTGGTCGCGCTGGTGACTGCACCGGTCGGCCTGGCGCTCGCGTGGTTCATGCCTAACCTAGTGAAGATCGACCCGGAGCTGACGACGGAACTGCGCGTTGCGGCGGCGATCTCACTCGGCGGCCTGTTCCTCGCCCCGCTGGCGGTCATGCGGTCGATCCTCGAAGCCGACCAGCGCGGATACGTCGTCCACTTGGCGCTGTTGGTTCAATCCCTGTTCATCACCGGGGCGTCCCTCTACCTCGCGTGGGCGGGGTGGGGCCTCTACGGGCAAGCAGGCGCGGCGCTGGCCGGGCTGGCTATCTACACCGCGCTGGTGTCCCGCTGGGCGACGCACAGCCTGAAGGGACGGGACGGCGATGCTGCGACGGCGGCCCCGTCGACTGGCGTCAGCTTGCGAGGCTTGTGGGGGTTGAGTTGGCCACTGGCACTGGGGAATGTTGCCTACCGGCTGAACGTCATGACCGACGCGATCGTCGTCGGCCTGCTGCTGGGGTCCACATCCGTCGCGGCGCTGTTCCTGACGCAGCGGATCATCGTCCTCGGCGGCGGCTACGTGAACTCGCTGTCGAACGCGACCTGGGCCCCGCTGGCTGAACTCCGGGCGGCCGGGCACGCCGACGTCTTCGAATCCCGCGTCGTGGAGTTGACCCGGCTCATCGTCGGCTCGGGCCTCGTTCTCAGCAGCACCGTGGCCGCCTACAACGTTCACTTCGTGCGGCTGTGGGTCGGGGCCGACCTTTACGGCGGCAACGCACTGACCATCATCACCGTGCTCGTGACGGTGACGGTCGGATTCCTGAGCCTGTTCGTCTGGATCATCGACGTTCAGGGCGACACCCGTCACCGGCTGTCGATCAGCATGTTGGGCGCCGTGCTGAACCTCGGGTTCAGCCTCGTGCTTGTTAAGGCCATCGGCATCGCCGGCGTCGCGCTTGGGACGCTGCTGGCGTATTGCGCGACCGACGGTTGGCACTGCCCGTACCTCGTCTGCCGGCGGTACGGCGTCGGCGCCGGCCGGCTCGTGCGGGCGGTCCTGCGGGGCGTCGCAGTCGGCCTGCCATGGGGCGCCGGCGTGTGGCTGCTCGCCCACTCGCACGTGCCCCCCGGCGGGTGGGCGGGGTTCGCCGCCGAACTCGCGGTGGTCGGGTCGGCCTCGCTCGGCTACTGCTGGGTCGTCCTCCTGAACCGGGACGAACGGACGGAGTGGCGCGCTCGCCTTGCGCGGATTCTCACCGCCAGGCGTCGCCTGTCGGACGCGGCGGCTTGAGCCGCTGCCATCGTTTTGAACCGTCGGCCGGGAATGTGCGTGTTGCGCGGCACGGCCGACATCCGAAGAACGGCACCCCGGCGCACGCGGTGATGCGAGGTCGCTAATCGTGGGTGGCGGTGGCGGCGATGACGGGCAATGCATCGGAGGGGTGGGCAGGAGCGTGGGAGTGATGAATAGCAAGGTAGTGCTCAACCTCGGCTGCGGCCGCAAGCATCGCACGGACGCCGTAAACCTCGACGTGACGCCGGACACCAACCCGGACGTCGTGCACGACCTGGACGTGCTCCCCTGGCCGTTCCCCGACGATCAGTTCGAGGAGGTGATTGCGCTGGACGTCGTCGAGCACTTGGATGACATTGTCAAGGTCATGGAGGAGGTCCACCGCATCTGCCGGCCGGGCGCGGTCCTCCGGATCACGGTCCCGCACTTCTCCAGCGCCAACGCGTTTACCGACCCCACGCACCGGCACTATTTCGGCTGGTTCAGCTTCCACTACTTCACCGGCGAGCACGAGTTCTCGTTCTACTCCCGCTCGCGCTTTCGCCGACGCTCCTCCGGGATCGTGTTCACACAGAGCCTGATGAATAAGCTCGTCCACCGGTACGCGAACCGGTGGCCCAAGCGGTATGAGCAGCGGTGGGCATGGGTGTTTCCCGCGTGGTTCCTCCACTTCGAACTTGAAGTGCTAAAGGGTTCCTAACCCCCGGTGGTCGCGTGAGCCAGAACGTCCCCTCACGTCCGTCACCCGCTCGCCGCCGTGGCGCGCCGCCGCGTGGTCCACGTCGTGCCGGCCACGTTCGACGCCTCGGGCGTGATCGGCGCGCCGAGCGGTACGCGCTGGAGCTGGGCGCGTCACATGGCCGACGTCGTGCCGACGCGGCTGGTCAGCTTCGGCCCCGAAGACCGCGAGACCTCGGCCGGCCGGTTGTCGATCCGCGTGATCGCGCCCGTGGCGGGCGCGGGCAGACGTTCAACCCGTTCAAGCCGGCGGTGATCCCCGAGCTGCTCGAGGCGGACGTGATCCACTGCCATCGCGCGCCGCGTCCTCGTCAGCAGCGTCGCGGCCGCGGTCGCACGCCTCGGCGACCGCAAGGTGTTCGTCAGCGACCTGGGGGCGGCGGGTGGGACATCTCGGCATACGTGTCGACCGACGGGTGGTTCCACGGGTACCTGCACATCAGCCAGTACAGTCGCAGGATTTCCGACAGGCGGGCGACCCGCGGTCGCACGTGATCATGGGCGGCGTCGACACCGCGAAGTTCTCGCCCGACGAGAACGTGCCGCGGGACGGGCGCGTCGTCTACGTCGGCCGGGTCCTGCCGCACAAGGGCGTCGACGACCTCGTGGACGCCGTCGGCGAGGACCTGCCGCTGCGGGTGATCGGGCGGCCGTACGACCCGAACTTCATGACCGACCTCCGGCAACTCGCGGCCGGCAAGCCGGTCCAGTTCGTCCAGGACGCGGACGACGCCTACATCGTCAACGCCTACCGCGCGGCCCTGTGCGTCGTGCTGCCGAGCGTCTACCGCACGCGGTACGGCGTGGAGTCGGTCGTGCCGGAACTGCTGGGACAGACGCTCATCGAGGGGATGGCGTGCGGCACGCCGGCGGTCTGCACGGACGTCGCGAGCATGCCGGAGGTCGTCGAGGACGGCGTGACGGGGCTGGTCGTGCCCTGAACGACCCCGAGTCGCTCGGCGCGCGCGCGCTGGCTTCGCGACCACCCCGACCGTGCGGCGGCGATGGGCCGCGCCGCCCGCGAACGCGTGCTGCGGGAGTTCACGTGGCCGGCGGTGGTCGAGCCGCCGCCTGCGCATTTACGATCAGGCCTGACGGCCCGGCCGCGCGCAACACGAACGGCGATCGCTGATAATCCGGACTGCCACCGCGTCGGGGTAGTCCAGCGCGGGACCGGCGTGGCGGGCGCTTGCGGTTTCGCCGCATCAGAGCCCGAGCCCGCGGGAAGCAAACCGAACGTGGTACGAGAGCGCGCCGAATGGAGTTGCGGATCGGACACGACCTGACCGGCCTGGGGGGGCCAGGCGGGGTCACCACGTACGTCAAGCGCGTCGCGACGGCACAGCGGGAGCAGGGGCATCACATCACGCTGTTCGGCTACGAGGGGGATCCTGACGGCATGGCGACCGGGACGTCCGACGCGACGCTGGACGTGCTGCACGCGCACACGTTCTCGCCGGCCCGTCGCTCGCCGATCGCGCGCCGACCGTCCGGACGATGCACGCCCACTGGGCGTACTGCCCCAGCGGCAGCCGCTACTTCAAGCGATGGGACCGGCTGTGCGACCGGCCGTACAACCTCGTCGGTTGCACGTGGGGCCACGTGGTCGACCGGTGCGGGGAGCGTGCGCGCAACAGTTCGCCGACGACTTCCGGCGGACGTGGTCGGAGATGCGACGGCTGAAGGGCGTGCGGGTGCTGGCGATCAGCGAGTTCGTGAAGAGCCAGATGGTCCGCCCGGCTACGCGGCGGCGGACGTCCACGTCCTGCACCTGCCTACGCCGGAGGTGCACGACGACGCCGGCGCGCGCCCGTCCCGCCGGACGCCGCCGCGCGCCGCGGTTCGTGTTCGCCGGCCGGCTCGTGCGGGAGAAGGGCGTCGAATGGCTCGTGCCGCCGCCGCGCGTGCGGGCGGACGTCCGGGTCGACATCGCCGGCGGCGGTCCGGGCGCGAACGGGTGGGGCGATTGGCCGCAGAACTCGGGCAGGCGGACCGGGTCGTGTTTCACGGTTGGTTGAGCGAACGGGAGGTGGCGGTCCTCGTGCGGGCGAGTCGGGCGGTGGTGTTCCCGTCCGTCTGGCACGAGCCGGCCGGACTCGTGACGCTGGAGGCGGCCGCGCACGGACGCGCGCGATCGCGGGCCGCTCCGGCGGGATCCCGAGTACGCGTCGCTCCTCGGCAACACGCTGCTCGTCGACCCGCACGACGTCGACGGGTTGGCCGCGGCGATGCAACGCGTCGCCACCGACCCCGAGTTCGCCGCCCGCCTCGGCGCGACCGGGCGGGCGGCGGCGGTGGGGCCGGCGAGCCTGCGGCGGCACGTCGAGCGACTCACGTCGCACTACGAGGCCGTCATCGGGAGCGGCCGGTGCTAACGCGATCCCTACCGACAGGGCCGCACGTCCGCGCCAGCCTTGGGATATTATCACCGGCGAGTACCCGCCCCAGCCCGGCGGCGTGAGCGATTACACGCGGCTCGTCGGCGAGGCGCTGGGCGCGGGCGGGTGACGACGTGACGGTCTGGGCGCCCGCCGCCGGCGGCTTGCAGCCCGCGGCGGCCGACGGCCCGCAGCCCGCGCGCGCCGCCCTGCCCGACCACTTCGGCCCGCGCCGGGCTGCGGCTGCTCGACGAGTACCTCGACACCCGGCCGCGCCCGACCCGCCTGTTCGTACAGTACGTGCCGCACGCGTTCGGCGCGCGCGGCATGAACGTCCCGTTCTGCCCGTGGCTCGCCCGCCGCGGGCGTCGCGACGAGATCTGGACGCTGTTCCACGAGGTCGCGTTCCCCGTCGGCCTGCGGCAGCGGCCGCGCCACAACTTGCTCGGTGCGTTGAACCGCGTGATGGCGGGGCTCGTCGTCAACGCGAGCCGGCGTGTTCGTCACGATCCCGGCCTGGGCCGAACTGCTTCGGCCGCTCGACGCCGCCGGGCGCACGGCGGAGTGGCTGCCCGTGCCGGCGACGCTGCCGACCGTCGCCGACCCGGCGGCCGTCGCCGCGGTGCGGCGGCAGGCGCTGAACGATCGCCGCCTCCTCGTCGGACACTTCGGCACGTTCGGGTCCCACATCGCCGACCTCCTGCGCCAGATCCTGCCCGACCTGCTCCGCGCGCGGCGACCGGGCCGGCCTGCTGATCGGGCGGGGCGGGCCGGAGTTCGCCGCGTCGCTCGTCGAACGTCACCCGTTCCTCCGCGACCGCCTCCGCGCGCCGGGCGCCCTCCCGGCCGCGGAGGTCGTCGCCCGACTGGCCGCGTGCGACCTGCTCGTGCAGCCCTACCCCGACGGCGTCAGTTGCCGCCGCACGAGCGTGATGGCGTCGCCGCGCTCCGGCGCCGGTCCTGACGAACCACGGGTCTCTGACCGAGCCGGTCTGGGGCGCCGGACCGGCGCGCGGTCGCGCTGGCGGCGTCGCCGGGGGCGGCCGACATGCTCCGCGAGGCCGAGCGACTCCTCGCCGACCCCGACCTGCGCGCCGCGCGCTGGCGGCGACGGGCCGACACGTGTACGACGCCCGGTTCGACCTCCGCCGTACGGTCGAAGTGCTCCGCGGCGAACGCGGCGCGCCCCGTGGCCGGGTAAGCGACGGCGCGTGGAGCGCGTCGAGCGCGTCGGCGCGTTCGTCGGCCGGGGGACGCGGCCCGGCCGCCGGCGCGCGGCGGCAGCGCTGGTCCCGTGCGCGTGCGCGGCGTCTGGACGGGCCGGCGTCTTGCGGTTCTCATGGAGCGCGGCCCGGGCTGACGCGTACGGCCGAGCGGCGGCGCGGGCCGGCCGCTCGTTCGAGGACGAGTTCAGCACGCTCGACGCGAACATCAGCGGCACCCACCACGTGCTGGCGGCCCTGAAGGACCTGGCGCCGCAGTGCCGGTTCTACTTCGCCGGGTCGAGCGAGATGATGGGCAAGGCCCGCCAGGTCCCCCAGACCGAGGAGACCGCGTTCCGCCCGCGCAGCGCCTACGGCATCAGCAAGGTCGCCGGCTTCGAGCTGACGCGCAACTACCGCGAGTCGTACAACGTCTTCACGGCCAGTGGGATCCTCTACAACCACGAGTCCCCGCGGCGCGGCTACGAGTTCGTCACGCGCAAGATCACGAGCCACGCGGCCCGCATCAAGCTCGGGCAGGTCAAGGAGCTGCGGCTGGGCAACCTCGACGCGCTGCGCGACTGGGGCCACGCCAAGGACTACGTGCGCGCGATGTGGCTGATGCTCCAGCAGGACCGCCCCGACGACTACATCGTCGCCACCGGCCGCACCCGCAGCGTCCGCGACTTCGCGCAGCAGGCGTTCGCCGCCGCGGGGCTGGACTGGGAGAAGTACGTGGTGGTGGACGCCGCATTCTTCCGCCCGACCGAGGCCGAGGTGCTCGTCGGCGACGCGTCGAAGGCGCGGCGGCAGCTCGGGTGGGAGCCGTCGATCCCGTTCGACCAGATGGTCCGCGACATGGTCGAGGACGACCTCGTCCGGTTCGAGGGCAAGGCACCCGTGGCGCCCGGCACGGGCGCGGAAAGGCCCCCGCGTTGAATGCCGCCAACACCCCCGCCGCGGGCGCCGTCGCGGGACCCGTCGGGCGTCTCCCGCGGATGGCGATCCTCGCCGACTACGCTGAGGAGAACTGGCCCAGCATGGACCTGGCGGCCGAGATGCTGGCCGCGGAGCTGCGCGCCAAATTCGGCGACCGCGTGTCGGCCACGCGCGTCGTGCCAAGATTTCGACGGCGCGCGGCGCGGATGCCGGTCGTGGGGCAGCGCGGCGCGGCGGTCAACGCCGACCGGCTCCTCAACCGCCTCTGGGACTACCCGCGCTTCGCCGGCCGGATCGCGTCTGATTACGACCTGTTCCACGTCGCCGACCACAGCTACTCGCAGCTCGTTCACCGCCTGCCGCCCGCGCGCACCGGCGTCTACCTCCACGACCTCGACACGTTCCGCAGCGTGCTCGACCCCGCGCGCGAGCCGCGGCCGCGCTGGTTCCGCGCGATGGCCACCCACGTCCTGCGGGGACTGCAGCGCGCGGCGGTCGTGTTCTACTCGACCACGCCGGTGTACGAGCAGGTGCGACGCGCGGGCATCCTCGACCCGGCGAAGCTCGTCCACGCGCCGTACGGCACGTCGCCCGAGTTCACCGCGGAGGCGCCGTCGGCGGGCGAGCCCTGGCACGACCTCCTCGAGAACTTCGTCCCGCCGGCCGACAGTTATCTGCTCCACGTCGGCAGCAACATCCCGCGCAAGCGGATCGACGTGTTGCTCGACGTCGTCGCCGAGCTGCGCCACGCGCGGCCGGAACTCGTGCTCGTGCAGGTCGGCGGCGACTGGAACGGCGACCAGCGCGAACAGCTGCGGCGCCTCGGTTTGGCCGGGGCCGTCCGCCAGTTGCGCGGGCTGTCGCGGTTGCAACTCGCGTCGCTGTACCGCGGCGCGCGGCTCGTGCTCCAGCCGAGCGAGGCCGAGGGGTTCGGGCTGCCGGTCATCGAGGCGCTCGCGTGCGGCGCGGCGGTGCTCGCCAGCGACATCCCCGTCTTGCGCGAGGTCGGCGGCGCGGCGGCCACGTACCGCCCGGTGGGTGAGGTCGCCGCCTGGGCCGCCGCCGCCGACGCAATCCTGCGCGACGGCCCGGTCGGGGGCGCGCCGCCGCGGCACGAACGGCTCGCCCGGGCCGCCCGCTTCAGTTGGCGCCGCCACGCCGAGACGATCCTGGACGCTTACCTCCGGCTCATCTGACCCCCGCCTGACACTGTCTACTTGAGGTGTCGCGACCCCGCGTGATCGGCGACCGCCGGCGTGGCCATACCACTCAACTCGCGTGTCATCCGCTGCAGAACGCTCGTCGTATGCGGTTCGCGGACCGACTCGATCGGGGAACGCCGATAACGGCGTGCGTGCCCGCGGTGCGTTCGAGCAGTGGCGCGGGCGCACAGGGGGCGTCCGAGGGAGGCACGGCCGCGTCGGCGGGCAAGTCTCCGGGGCGCGAGCGCAGTTCTCCGTGTCCAGCGGTCCGACGCGGACGCGTCGCCCGTACGCCTGATTGACATGTAGATCGCGCCGGGCCGTAGGAGTCCGGCCGCCGAGCCGGTATATTCGCCGCCCGTGCGGATCGTGTTCCTCAACCCGGTCGGGGAGTTCGGTGGCTGGGGGGAACTGGTGCGCGGCGACGTACCGGGCTTTCCCGAGGCGAAGGGCTGTGGTAAAAGGGGGGTTCGCTCTGACGGTTTGTAGGGCTCTGTTGGTCGTTGGCGACGCGGAGGTTGTGGAGAAGAGATGAGGGCGTTCGTGTTTCCGGGTCAGGGGGGCGGGGTCGCCGAGCCCGACGAAAGGCTGATGCCCGCGATCCGTCAGGTAGTCGGCGACGCGGTGCCCGACCAGGTAAAGCACTTCGCCCGCGCCGCCGTCGATGCCGACGAGAGCCGCGGCTTGGGACTGCGCCCCGACGTCGTCGCCGGGCATTCCTTGGGGGAGTATGGGGCCCCGAGCGCGCGCTCGTCGCCTGGATGCGCGCGACGCGGCAGGCGTACCCGGCGGCGGCGGTGCACCTGATCGTGCCAACCGACGGTCTCCGCGCGCGCGGGCGCGCGGCGGGCGTCACGGTCGAACTGCCCGCTGCCGCAGGGCATGGACGGTCCGGCGACGGCGGCTGCGGGGCCGCGGCCGGTTCAGGGCGGCGGGGCGGCTCGCGTGGTCGGCGGCGCGCGCGCCGCACGGCGGGGTACGTGCTCCGGCTCCGCGCGCCCTCCGCCGACTCGGGGCGACGCTTGTCCACTCCAATGGGCTGAAGTCGCACCTGCTCCTGCGCCTCGCCGGCACCGGCGGCGCGCCGATCGTGTGGCACCTGCAAGACTTCGTCGGCCACCGCCCGCTCGTCAGCAAACTGCTCGGCCGCGCGACCGGCGGCGTCCGCGTGGCGGTGGCGGCGTCGGAGGCGGTGGCGGACGACGCGCGTCGCACTCTGCCCCGACTGCCCGTCCGCGTCGTTCACAACGTGACCGACGTCGAACACTTCGCCCCCGGCACCCCCGAAGGCGGCCCCGGGTGGCTCGACGCGCGCGGCGGCCTTGACGCGACGGACGCGGATGTCGTACGCGTCGTACTCATCGCGACCTACGCCCGCTGGAAGGGCCAGGACATCTTCCTCGAAGCCGCCGCCCGGGTGATCCGCCAGCGCCGTGACGTGAGATTCTTCATCGTCGGCGGCCCGATTTATCGGACGGCGGGCACGCAATTTTCGGAAGGGGAGCTGCGCGCTAAAGCGGCCGCGCTCGGTTTGGAACGATGTGTTGGCTTCGTCCCGTTTCAGGAGGACCCGCTCGACGTGTACCGGGCGGCAGACGTCGTCGTCCACGCCAGCACCCTGCCGGAGCCGTTCGGGCTGACGGTGATCGAGGCGATGGCGTGCGCGCGAGCCACCATCGTCTCCCGCGCCGGCGGTGCGGCGGAACTGTTCACCGACGGCGAGGATGCTCTCGCCTTCGTGCCCGGCGACGTCGCCGGGCTGGCAGCCGCGTTGCTCCGCCTTTGCGGCGACGCGTCAACTCGAGCCCGCTTGGGGGCGGCCGCACGCGGCGCGGTCGTCCGGCGGTTCAATTCGAATGGGCTGCCCGAGCAGGTGCGGGACGTGTACGGCGGCCTGATCTGAACGGTCGCTTTTCACGATCGCAAGTGTAGAAATGAAAAAGGGTTATATCGACCGAGAGAATGCACGACGGCGATCGCGTTCCGATCGCGTATTTCGTCTCACGGCTTGGAAACGTGGGGTAGAATAGGGTGAGTTGTTGGGCTCGCCGTCGTCCGTTCGGCCGGGAGGCGGCCGTGAGAAAGCCGGGGCGTTCAGTCGTTCAATTGCGCGTGATGGGGTTCACGTAGAGACGACTTCCATTCCACAATGCGGCGAACTTCTCATCAAGCTCCTGCGTAAACCCAAGGCGGGCGTGACCCTGCGGCCAGGTGCCGCCGGCACGCGTCAAACCTCACCTTTCGGTTCAAGTCTCCAGGCGACGGATTAGGGGCAGGAAACACTATGTCCGACATCGAACTTCATCGAGCGTCCGAGGCCGAGAGCGGGTACGGGATCCAACAGTCCAGCGGCCCGCGGCACGTCAACATCTTCCAGGTGGCCTGGCGCGGGCGGTGGATCATCCTGCTGTGCGTCGCGCTGGCGCTGGCGGGGGGCGTGTTCTACCTGACGAAGCAGACGCCGATCTACGCCAGCACGTCGCGCGTCTACGTCGAGGCGAGCCAGTACCGGATGACCGACAGCTTCATGCAACAGCAGAATTCGATGAACTACCTGCCGACGCAGTGTCAGCTCATCGAGTCGGCGCGGATCCTTGGCCCGGTCGCCGAGATGCCCGAATTCCGGACGATGAAGACGTTCAAGGACGTCGACAACCCGATCGGCCTGCTCCAGCGCGACCTGGCCGCGCTGACGACGAAGTTCGACGACCTGATCACCGTCACGTTCGAGTCGCCCTACCCGGCCGATGCCGCCGCGGTGGTCAACGCGGTCGTCGCGTCCTACCAGAGCTACCACGAGAGTCAGCGCCGCACCGGAGCCGCCGACGCGCTACGACTGCTGACGAAGGAGAAGGCGCAGTTCGACGCCGAGCTCCGGGCGAAACTCCGCGACATGCTCGAGTTCAAGAAGGCCCACCCCGAGTTCGCCTCCGCCGGCGACGGCGTGCACAACGTGATCCAGCAGGAGCTGGCGCGCACGAGCGAGGCGCTGTCCACGGCGAGCACCGAAGCCGGCGACGCGCAGGGCGCGTACGAGGGCGCCCGACAGATGTCCGGCGACCCCGGCCGGATGGCACAGTGGATGCGCCTCCAGAGCCCCGGCGGCGCCAGCGAGTACTCCGGCGAGATCGCGCGGATGCAGGTCGAGCTGAAGCGGAAGATGCTCAGCCTCGGCGCCGGTCACGCCGAGGTGAAGAGCCTGCAACTCCAGATCAGCGAGATCAAGGACATCGCCGACGCGGAGACCCAGACCAACTTCGCGCTGTACCTGTCGGCGCTCGATCAGCGCCGGGCCGGCTCGAAGGGCCGCGAGGCCGAGCTCCTGCAGAAGTACAACGAGCTGAAGGCGAAGGCCGCCACCCTCAACGAGCAGGGCACCGAGTACGCCGCCATGGAGAGCGAGGCGCGCCAGCTCGAGCGGTCGAGCGAGACGCTCGACAACAAGATCAAGGACGTGCGCCTCGCCGAGGAGGACGGTCCGAAGATCACCGTGTTCGAGGCCGCCCGCCCCGGCGTGTTCCCCGTGAAGCCGCGCAAGGCGCTGGTCATGTTCCAGGCGCTGATGATCGGCCTCGTGATCGGCGGCGGCCTGGCGCAGCTCCGCGAGCTGATGGACCACCGCCTGCGCACGGCCGAGGAGGTCCGCTCGCTGCTGGGCCTGAACGTGCTCGGCACCGTCCCGCAGATGGGCGGCAAGGAGACGGCGTCGGTCCGCGGCCAGAAGGTTCAGCTCGACCCGATGAGCGACGTGGCCGAGGCGTACCGCACGATCCGCACGGCGATCTACTTCGGCGCCCCCGAGGACAAGGCCCGCACGCTGCTGGTCACGTCCGGCTCGCCGGGCGACGGCAAGTCGACCAGCGCCAGCAACCTGGCGATCGCGATGGCCCAGGCCGGGCAGCGCGTCCTGCTGCTCGACGCCGACTTCCGCAAGCCGTCGCAGCACCGGATCTTCGACCTCGACAACACGGTCGGCGTCACGACGGTCGTGTCGGCCAAGACGCCGCTGAGCAAGGCGGTCAAGACCACGAGCGTGCCGGGCCTCTACGTGCTGCCGTCGGGCCCGATCCCGCAGAACCCGGCCGAGATCCTCAACAGCCAGTTGTTCAAGCAGGTGATTGAGAAGCTCGGCACGAAGTTCGACCACATCATCATCGACTCCCCGCCGGTCGCGCCGGTGACCGACGCCCGCATCCTGGGCGCGCTGTGCGACCTGACGATCTTCGTCGTGCGGGCGAACAAGTCGACGCGCAAGGTCAGCATCGCGTCCCGCGAGAGCCTGCTGTCGGTCGGCACGCAGATCCTGGGCGTGGTCGTCAACGGCATCCGCCAGGGCGGCGCGTACGGGTACCACGGCTACGGCTACGGGTACTACCGCACGCCGGCCCCGCGGGCGGGCCGCGGCGGCGGCAAGGAACTGGCCGGCGCCGGGTCCGACGGCGAGAACGGCACCCCGGTGCTCGCCGCCCCGAACAACGCCGACTAACTGCCAACCCGCGCGACCGCGCACGCGCGTGTCGCGCAACGCCGCCGCCGCACCCAAACGTGCGGCGGCGGCCAACTGTCTGCCCCATCGAACGGTCCGCCCCCCCCACCACGCGGGGCGGCGAATTGAGCCGCGCCCCGGTAACCGGCCCAAACGGCGCCTGGGTGCGCCCGATGCACCGAACCCGCGCAGCTGACGGCGGCGGCGGGCCGAGGCCGTTCGCGACGACGTGACTGTGGACGGCCGACCGTCGGGCTGGAATCGAGGAACGTGCGTGGGCCGCGGCCCCGCAGGTCAAGCTTGTCGGGGCGAACGATGTCACTGATGCCTTTCGACGACGACACCGCGGCGGCCGGGCCTGGCCGCCGCCCGCACGCCACGCCGCCCGCGGGCGAGCCGCTCGTGATCGACGAGGCGGTCGACGTCCACTGTCATTGCCTGCCGTCGGTCGACGACGGCCCGGCAGACCTCGTCGAGTCGATCGCGGTGCGCCAGCTCGTGGCCGACGGGATCACGACCGCGATCGCCACGCCGCACCAGCTCGGCCGCTACCAGGGCCGCAACGAGGCCGCCGCCGTCGGACGGCCGTCGCGGCGCTGAACCGCTCGCTGATGATGGAGAACGTCCCCTTGAAGGTACTGCCCGGCGGCGACGTGCGGGTCGACGAGCGGATCGTCAAGCTGCTCGCCGAGGACCGCGTGCTCACGCTCGCCGACCGCAGCGGCGCGTACCTGTTGCTCGAACTGCCGCACGAGACGTTCATCGACCCGCTGCCGCTGCTCCGCCTGCTCGTGAAGCGGGGGATCCGGCCGATCATGTCGCACCCGGAGCGCAACCGCTTCCTCACCGCGCGGCCCGCGATCCTCGAGGAGTGGGTGCGGGCGGGCACGGTCCTGCAGATCACCGCCGCCAGCGTCACCGGCGAGTTCGGCTCGACCGCGCGCAAGCTGGTACTGGCTCGAGACCGGCCGCGCGGGGCTGATCGCCACCGACACGCACGCGTGAAGAAGCCCCGCGCGCATGCGCGAGGCGATGCGGATGATCGCCCAGCGGATCGGCCCCGACACCGCCCGCCGCGTCTGCGTGGAAAACCCGTACCGCGTCCTCCAGGGCCTCGACCTCCTCCAGGCCGCCCGCCGTGCCAACACCGTGGTGCTGTGAGGGCGGCGCGAGGTCGGGCGAGACGGGTCACCGCTCCCGATCTACTGGGACTCACTGGGATATCGCACTACGTGACGTCCCTCCCGGCGAGCGAGCTTGCCGGCCAGCAGGGACATCGCGGGAATGCAGGTACGAGCCGTGAGCAGCACCACCCTCGCCTTCTGATCAATTTGGCCCAGTTCGGGCGGCTCGCTTGCGAGCCGCGGCGGGCGACGCTTCGGTCTCGTTGAGCGGCGGGTGACCTCACCTAACGACCCTGATCCGCGAGAACGGCAAGAGCAAGCTCCCGAGGAGTTCGAGGCGCGACGCCAAGTCGCGAGGCGCGGTCGGCTCGCAGGCGGGGCATCCGCCTCGCTTGCCCCACGCGTTCGTGCCCGCCGCCGGTGGCGCGGTACGCGGGCCATCCTTGCCATCGCGTGCCGCACCCGTTCCAATCGGCCGCCTACCCATGCGCAACTCTCCACACCGGACCTTCACGGCCGACGGCTCGACCGTCTGGGACCGCGCGCGATCGAGTACCTGTTGATCGGCCTGCTCGTCTTCGCCCCGTTCGCGGCTCGGCTCGCCGGGCCGTCGTGGGCCGAGGCGGTCGTGCTGGCCGTCGCGGCGGCCGTGTCGGTCTGCCTGTGCGCCAAGCTCGTCCGCCACCCCGAGGCGCGGCTCGTCTGGTCGGGGGCGTATGTGCCGATGGCGGCTGTTCCTCCTGCTCGGGTCCTGCAACTCCTCTCGCTGCCGGCGGCGGTCGTGACGCTGATCTCCCCGAACACGGTCCGCATGAAGGGCGAACTGCTGGCGGACCTGCTCGGCAGGCGGGGGCTGGGCCGCACGCCGCTCTCGTTCTTCCCGCTCGCGACGCTCCACGACCTCCGCCTCGTCCTGGCGACCGTCGCCCTGTTCGTCGCGACCGTCAACACGTGCGAGCGCTCGGGCCGCATCCGACGCCTGCTCCTGACGACGCGCTCGTCGGGCTGGCCGGCGCGATCCTCCAACTCGCGCAGGTGCTCACGCGGTCGATCGAGGTGTACTGGTTCGTCCCGACCGATGACGGCGACCTCGCCGACGGCGGGCCGTTCTTCAACCACAGCCACTACGCGCAGTTCATGAACCTCTCGATCGGTGCCGCGCTGGGGCTGATGCTGGTGAAGCTCCAGGAGATGTTCCCGCGCACGACGTGTTCGCGCCCGGCCCGGCTGCTCCAGTTCCAGTTCGAGCCGCACGCGAAGGGGATCGTCGGCCTGGCGGTGGTGATCGTGATCGGCCTGGTGAGCGTGGCGCGCTGTCGCGGTCCCGCTTCGGGCTGATCTCGACGCTGCTCGCCGCCGCCGTCACCGCCGTCGTGCTCACGTTCAGCAAGCGGTCGCAGGGTACGGGTCGCTCCTCGTGCTGTTGACGCTCGCGGCGTTCGGCCTGCTGCTGTCGGGTTCGACGCGGTCTACGAGCGGTTCGCGATCGAAGAGGGGGCGGCCGTCGGCTTCCCGGCAGATCATCGGACTGGCTGCTGGCGTACGTTCCCCGTGCTGGGGACCGGGCTGGGCACGTTCCGGCGGATGTACCCGCAGTACAGCCGCTCGGGCCACGCGACGATCGCGACCCACGCGGAGAACGAGTACGTGCAGTTGCTCGGCGAGGCGGGCGTCGTCGGGCTCGTGCTCGCGCAGCGTTCGCCGCCTACGTCCTGTCGCGCTGCGGTCGCCGTGCGACGCCGCCCCGATCTGCACGGCGGCGGTGGGGCTGGGGTACGGGCTGATCGCGATCCTGATCCACAGCGTGAGCGACTTCGGCCAGCACATGCCGCCAACGCCTGCCTGACCGCCGTCACCTGCGGGCTGATCGTCTCCGTCGCGCGGTACAAGCCGGGCGGCGGCTTCATGACGGCTCGGAAAGCTGCCGACGTCGACGACGTCGACGAGGGCGAAGGCGAAGGCGAAGCCGACGACGAGGGCGTGGCGCCCGCCACTCCCGCCGCGCCGCGCCGGCGGCCCCAGCGCGGCGCGGGCATCGCGGTGGCGGGCGGGCTGGCGGCGTCGACGTTGCTGGTCCTGCCGGGCGCGAACGACGTCCGCCGGGCGGACGCGGCGTGGGTCAACGTCGAGCCCCTCGCCGACCGCCTCCGCGATCGAAACTGGCAGGGGGACGACGAGGAGTACGCCACGGTGCTTGCCGCGCTGGCGCGGGCCGTCGAGATCCTGCCGTCGAGCCCGGGGTATCGTTACGAGCTCAACGCCATCCGCTGGCGGTCGATCAGTCGCGAGCGTGACCCGGCGACCGGACGGATCCTCCTGGCGCCGCAGGCGCCGGAGTTCGTCGAGCGGATCGTGAGCGAGCTCAACACGGCCCGTCTGCTCTGCCCGATCTACGCGCCGGCGGTCGTGTTGGTGGGCGAACTCGAGGCGACGGTGTTGGGGAAAGACGAGGGCGTCGCACTGATGCGGCTGGGCTACCGGCTCGACCCGCAGGACCCTCCCGTCGCCGCCGCGCTGGCCGAGGCCGAGGCCGACGCGGGCCGGTGGGAGGCGTCGCTGGCGCTCTACCGCCAGGCCGTGGCCCTCGACGGCCGCCTGCTCGCGCGGGCCGAGCGGTTCTACCTCAAGGAGGCGACGCGGCCGGACCTGGCGGTCGCGGTCGCCGAGAATGACGCCGACGCGCTGCTGCGGCTCGAGGCCGCCCTGCGCGAGACGCCCGGCGGCGCCGACCTCGCCAGCCGGGCCCGCGCGAGGGCCTATCAGGTGCTGAAATCCAACGCCGAGACGCTGCCCGAGCCGGGGGGGGTGCTCGCCCGGCTCGCCCAACTGTCGCGCGAGGACGGCGACCACGCCGCGGCGGTCCGGTACTATCGCGGCGCGCTCGCCTATCACCTCGGGCACATCGAGTGGCGGCTGGACCTGGCCAAATCGCTCGTCGCGACGAAACAATTGGCGGAAGCTTCAAAAGAACTTCAAACCATCCGCCGTCTCAGTCCGTACAACACTGAAGCGGAGCAGATGACCGCCCGGATCGACGCGGAACTGGCCACGAAAGCGGCCGCGACGAACCCGTGGACGCAGCCCGGTACGACGAGACCTGCCGGCCAAACGGCAACGTCCCCGTCGACGGGCCGAACGACCCGGCCGACGACCACGTCCGCCGCCCCGTCAGAGGCCAGGCCATCGACGCGACGGGCTGTCGTGCCGCCGCCGCCGCCGCCCGAGACGCAGACCGGGAGCGGGCGGAGCACCTTCGGTTTTCGTAAGGCCCCGGCGACCGCTCCGACGACGCGACCGACAACCAAGTCCGCTCCGCCTGCAAAATCGGCCGCGGAATCGAGCAACTGACGGGCAGTGCACGCCGGCTTGGTGTGCGGCATAACCTGTTTTGTCCAAATAACTTGTGTGAGCGGAGTTCGCGTCGACTTGTAGATAGCAGAGAAATGCACGCGAAGAACATCTGCTCTAAACATCCGTCGCGCTTAATTGCAAAACGAACCCAACGCGATGCGGCACAGTACTGATGAGGCCGGAGGGTTCGAAAGTGCAGCCGATTGTGGACGCGATTGTTTTTTTTGGTTGCATGTTGCTCGGAGTTCGATATAGTCAACGAGAGGCAGCTTAGCAGCCTGACCCTAAGTGGGTTGAAGAGTGCAGGTCGCTCTTCTTAAGGCACGTCTAAAAAGTACCCAGTCCCGGGAATAGCCGACGTTGTCTGGCACCTTGGCTGTGGCCGTTACGAGGGAGTAGAAGATGATGCGTAAGCGATTTATCGGAGTTTCGGCCGTGGCCGTGGCTTGCCTCGCTTTGGCGGGCACCGCGAATGCTGCCTCGAAGAAGGTCGTCGTCGCCCCGCAGGCGAAGACGTTCAACCCCTTCGTGAACAGCGCCCCGTCCACCCCCGCGATCGAGAGCCACGCCCCGGGCCGTGGCCGTGGCAAGCCCCGCGACCGCCGCAACAACAGCCGCGCCTTCGGTCGTAGCCACAACCCGAACCGCTAAGCTCGACTTCAACGATCTTCGAAAGATGCACGAACGCCGGCCGAAAGGTCGGCGTTCTTGTTTCCATCCCGTGGCCGGTCCCCCGGCGCACCGGCTTGCCCGGGCCGGTTGAGAGGGGATCCGCGGGCGATATCAGGCGTGCGCAAGCCGGCTCTATCGCGCGATCCATGCGTGTGTGGCGCGCTCAGTTGGCGATGCTGACATCTTCGCGCGCCCGCTCGACTCCGATATCGGATAAAGCCCATTGGGACGGCGTCGTTCCCCGTCGCCGCGCGCGAACGGCATCGTGGGGGCCTGCGGTTTCGCCGCACCAGCGGGCCGCACACGCGCAGGTTTGTGACCCGGTCCGTGAGAGGACGCGGCCACGCGGCGAGTGCGACCCGTCGCGCGCGGCGGCCGGCGCGGCCCGCACGGCCATGCATTCCTGCCGTCGGCGCGGCGAACCGCTATAATGCCCGCCGTGAAGCGCGGTGACACGGGCACGTCCGGCGGGTTGTTGAGAAAGGCCGGGCTGCGTCGGACGCCGGTGCGGATGGGGGTGCTGGCGGTGCTCGCCAAGAGCGCCCGCCCGCTCGGCGTGCCCGAGGTGCTCGACCAACTCCCGAACGACACCGACGCCGTCACGGTCTATCGAACGCTCAACACGTTCACGCGCGAGCGCCTCGTCCACCGCGTCCGCGGTGCCGACCGCACGTGGCGCTACGCGATGACCGCCGCCGGCGGCGGCCCCGCGGCGGCGTCGGGCGCCCCGCACGCGCACGCCCACTTCGTCTGCGACGCGTGCGGCAACGTCGAGTGCCTCGCGGCGGCGCGGATCCCAAAGGGCCTGGTCGAATCGCTCCGCGTCGGCCCGCGCTACGCCGTGCGGTACCCCGAGGTGTTGCTGCACGGACTGTGTCCCAAGTGCCGGGAGTAGCGGCGACTCGATTCCAACGGGTGAAGGCGGCGACGGCGTTTCCGTCCTCTCCGACGTCGTCCTCGCACTGTCCGTGCCCATTCCACGCGGCGTGGCCGCTTTAGCGGGCACGTCGCAACGCAAATCGATTACTCAGCCGGAAGACGATGACCCCTCTCGCCGACTCGCTCCCGACTGTACGCGGTTGACCCGTCGCGGCCCGGCCACTATTCTTCATGCAGGTGACTTGCACTTAAGGCGGTGGACATGGGCCTGCGGCTGGAACGCCTGACGAAGCGGTACGTCTCGCCCGACGGGGCGGCCGTGCCCGTCATCGACGTCGAGTCGTTCGACCTCGCCGGCGGCGAACAGGTCGCGCTCGTCGGCGGCAGCGGCACCGGCAAGACCACGCTGCTGCACCTGATCGCCGGCATCCTCACCCCCGACGGCGGCAAGATCCTTTACGACATTCCCGAGCCGGCGACCGCCGCCGCAACGGCCGTCGCGAACGGGGGCGGCGGGGACGGGGCCGCGGGGGAAACCTTGAACTACCGCGCCGGCGCGTCGCGCCAGCCGGTCGCGTCGGACCTGGCGCAGCTCGGCGAGGCGCAGCGCGACGTGTTCCGCGGCCGCCACGTCGGGTACGTCTTCCAGACCCACCACCTGCTGCCCGGGTTCACCGCGCTGGAGAACGTGCTGCTCGGCATGAGTTTCACCGGCCGCCGCCCGGACCCGAAGTGGGCGAGGCACCTGCTCGCCGAGGTGGGGCTGGCGGATCGCACCGATTACACTCCGGCCAAGCTCTCGGTCGGCCAGCAGCAGCGCGTGGCCGTCGCCCGCGCGCTGGCGAACCGCCCGAGCCTCGTGCTGGCCGACGAGCCGACCGGCGCGCTCGACCCGGGCAACGCCGGCCAGGTCGTGGACCTGATCCGTCGCCTCTGCACCGAGGTCGGCGCGAGCCTCCTGCTCGTCAGCCACGACCCCCAGATCACCGGCCGGTTCGACCGCGTGGTGTCGCTGGCGGAACTGAACCGAGCCGGGAGGAATGTAATGACCAATGATCAAGTCTCAATGACCAACAAATGACCAGCGACCAAAGACCAATGAAGACGGAGGGCTTTCCTGTGTAAAGCCGCCGATGTCATCGGCGGTCTTCCCCATGGATGACATCCGCGGCTTTACAGGGCATACACTGGTCGGGTCAGTTTTTCCTAGGCACCTGGTCATTGCTTCCGGGCGCTCGATGGTCATTGCGACTTGGTCCTTGGTCATTGAGGCTTAACAGTAATGCGACCGATTGATCACCGGGCATTGAACGCATGAACCTGTTCCAACTGGTCCTGAAGCAGATGCGCGAGCGGGCGCTCGGCACGTCGCTGACGTTGCTGTCGGTGCTGCTGGGCGTGGCGCTGGCGGTGGCGGTGCTGTTGGCGCGGCGGGAGAGCGGGCGGCTATTCGGGCAGACCGACTTCGGCTACGAAGTGCTCGTCGGCCCCCCGAAAGGCTCGCCGCTGCAACTCACGCTCAACACCGTCTACCACATGGACCGCAGCGCGGGGAATGTGCCGTACGACGTCTACGAGGACCTGTCCCGCAAGCGGCAGGTGCCCGGCAAGCCGTTCTACGCGCCGTGGGTGCGGCTGGCGGTCCCGTTCATGGTCGGCGACAGCTACAACGGGCACCGCATCGTCGGCACGTCGCCGCAGATGTTCGGCTTCGACGACGACGGCAAGCCCTTCGAGGGATACGACGACCGCGGCCGGCGCCTGGCCGCGTTCCAGGACCCGAACGTCCCGGAGCGCCAGCGCGACCCGGACCAGCCGGTCGCCGCGTCGACGATGGAGTACCGCCGTGGGAAGAAGTACGAACTGGCCGAGGGGCGCGTCTTCCACCCGCGGCGATTCCAGGCGGTCATCGGCAGCGAGGTGGCGACGCGACAGAAGCTGAAAGTGGGCGACAAGTTCAAGGCGACCCACGGCATGCCCGCGCCCGGCGAGGAGCCGGACATCCACGATCTGGAGTGGGAGGTGGTCGGCGTCCTGGAACCCACCCGCACGGCCAACGACGGCGTGTTGTTCATCCCCGTGATCAGCCTCTACGCGATCGAGGAGCACAGCTCGGGCCTGATCCAGCAGGCGATGATCAAGGCGGGCATCAACCCGGACGCCGTGCCGCCGGAGATGATCCCCGAGGTGCTGAAGAAGCTCGGGTTCGACCCGAACGAGGTGCCGCCGAAGTCGGTGATGAAGCTGTTCCGGCGGGCCGGCGCGGCGCCAAAGACAGGTCCCGCCTCGCGGCCGGCCGACGGCGAATTGCTGCAACCGGCCGGCGCCGACCAGCCGATCGGCGAGTTGCTGCGACCCACCGAGCCGGTGCCCGCCGCCCCGGCCGCCCCCGCCCCGGCCGCCGAGCCACGGCAGGACGAGAAGGCGCACTCCGATGGCGAGACGCACAGCGACGGCACCGCCCACGAAGAGGGCGACGACCACGCCGACCACGCCCAAGGCGACACGCACAGCGACGGCACCGTCCACAAGGAGGGTGACGAACACGCCGACCACGCCCACGGCGACCACAATCATGCCCACGCCGAGGCGTTCCACTTCGACGACGGGGGACGAGGGGAACATCGTCCCGGACCTGCCGGAGGACGAGTGGAGGTGTCGGCGATCCTCGTGAAAACGCGCCGGGCCGTTCCAGACCGGTCGACTGCTCTACGACCTCCAGGTCGGCAGGGCCGACGCGGCGGCGGTGAACCCGGCGGGCGTGATGCGCGAGTTCTTCGACACGTTCCTCCGCGGCAGCACGCTGCTGCTGGTGGTGCTGGCGGCCCTGGTGAGCGTGGTGGCGGCCGTGTCGATCCTCGTCAGCATCTATAACTCGGTGTCGGCACGGCAGAAGGAGATCGCCGTCCTGCGGGCGGCCAGGCGCTACCCGCGTCCGCATCCTCACGCTCATCTGCGTCGAGGCGGGCCTGATCGGGCTGATCGGCGGCCTGCTCGGGCTGGTGGCGGCCACGCGATCGCGGGCGTCGGCTCGGCATGTTTCGAGCGTACCATGGGGGAAGGAATCGATTGGCTCACGCCGGCGGCGCGGAGATAATGTACTTGGTCGTCGTCCTGATCGCCCTGCTGGCAAGGGCTGGTGCCGGCCCTGAAGGCCTACCGCACGCCGGTGGCGACGAACCTCGTCGCCGGGTGAGGATCGCCCCGGGCGTGCGTCTTGAAGTAGGTACAGATCGCAGCGAATCGGACGGCGGAGGCACGGAGAAAAACCAGAGGTTCGATCACAGGTTCGAGAGATGAGGAGTGGGGAGAGCCACAGCCTGATCCGGACGTCGTCGAAATGTGTTGAATCCGCGTAATCTGTGGATAGTCGACGTTCCCGTCTGCCGACCGTTGACTCGCCGCCCGGAACCTCGCCCGGGTGCTGTCGTAACTGTGGGAGGAGTCAAATGATGCGAAAGTTTGTTTCGATGTTCGTCGTCGCCAGCCTGCTGGGGTCGGGCGTGCCGATTTCGCGGCCGAAAATGCCGCCGAGACCGCCGCCGCGAAGGACGACGCCGCGGCGTCCGCCGGCGCGGTGGAGGTGCGGGCCAACGCCGCCTTCGCCGCCGGCGAGTGGGCCAACGCGTTGCCGCTGTTGAAGAAGGTGGCCGCGGCTCGTGAAGGACCAGCCCGAGCGACTGGGGAACGTCGAGGAGCAGATCCGCGTCTGCGAGCCGCAACCTCGCCAAGCAGGCCGCTGCCAACCTGAAGAACCGCAACAACCCCGGCGCCGTCACGACGACGCCCGGCAGCAACCCGCTCGCCCCAGAGCGCCCCGCCGACGGCCGAGGAGCCGCAAGCCCCACGCGAAGCCGAAGGACGGGCAGGTCGTCGAACTGTCGATCAGGACCTCGGCAACTTCGAGTACGACCAGGAGAAAGGGCGGCAACATCCCCGATGACGTGAAGTCGCTGACGGGCCACACGGTCCGACTCCGCGGCTACATGATCCCGATGGACCAGGCCGAAAACATCACGCAGTTCGCCCTCGTCCCCAGCCTGTTCGCCTGCTGCTTCGGCCAGCCCCCGCAGGTGCAGCACACGGTTGTCGCGCACTGCCCCGACGGAAAGGCCGTCAGCTTCGCCGACGAGATCACCGTCGAGGGCAAGCTGAAGGTCGACGAGAAGAAGGACGACGGCTTCATCGTCAGCATCTTCGAAATGGACATCGCCAGCGTGAAGCCGGCGCCGAAGTGCGGCGGGGTAGACTGATAGTCGATAAGCAGTAGGCAGGAAGAGAACAGCTACTGCCAAACGCCTGCCGTCGACTACCCCCTCTTCGGATTTCTGCATACTGCCTACTCTCTACTGCCTACTCCTATGGAACTCACACTCTCCAAACCTCCCGTGACCAGCCGGGTGAACGTCCGGCTCGTCGTGCTGATGTCGGTCGTGGCGGTGCCGTTCTTGTACTTCCTGTTCATCATCGTCCGCCAGGCTGTGACCGGCGGCGTGATCGACCGGGGGACGTACGTGGAGGTGGACCTGAAGTCGCTCGGGTACTTCCCGTTCGACCCCGCGAAGGACACGCTCGACAACGTGCCCGAGCGGTGGCGGCAGCTCGACGGCAAGCGGGTGTTGCTCGAGGGGGAGATGTTCACGCAAGACAGCGCGTCGGACCGCGTGCGCGATTTCCAGCTCGTCTACTCGATCCAGAAGTGCTGCTTCGGCGGCCCGCCGAAGGTGCAGGAACGCGTCTTCGTCCACGTGCCGGACGAGGCGGGCGTCCCGAACTACACCTACCGCGGACTCGTCCGCGTGCTCGGCAAGCTGCGCGTGAACCTGAAGAAGGACCAGGGCCAGGCGTCGTCGCTCTACGAGATGGACATCGAGAGCATCGAGCCCGTGTGACCGCGCGCTCCCGGTTTCCGCATTGCCGAACCCCGACGCCCGGCCACCTCGGTGGCCGGGTTTTTCTTGCGCATCAATTCGTCAGGATAGCGCAGTTCGAGTCATTCCGCCTCGGTGCTGACCGCGATCTCACCGGCGGGGTTGAAGCGGAAGACGCTGCCGTTGGGGGTGTCGAACATCAGCAGCACGCCGAGCCACGCCTGCGCGCCGAGCGAGGCGATGAGCAGGAGCGAGAAGAGGCCGAGGAGGAACTTGCTCCGCCGCGCGAAGCGGGCGATCAGCGCGAGGATCAGAGGCAGCACGAACAACACGCCGGCCCCGATCACGTGGTAGAGCCTGCGCTGGTGTTGGGCGACGGCCTGCCACAGGGCCTGCGGTTGCCAGGTGCCGGTCTCGTCGAGGCCGCCGAGGAACCACCACCCGGCGAGGGCCGCCAGGCCCCCGGTGAGGGCGGCCAGCAGCCAGAAGCGGGCGGACGGGATGCCGTGGGGGCCGGCGCCGGAGTCGGGGTCGGGGGAGGTGCGGTCGAGGTCGTAGTCGTCGCGCGGGCCGCTCTCGAGGTCGAGCAGGTTGCGGGCGGGCGCGACCTCGGTGTCGCGCCACGCGTCGGCGGTCGACATGACGCGCATCGACATCCCCAGCGCCGCCAGCGACAGCGCCGCCGCCACGCCGGCGAGCGTCACGTGCAGTTGCAGCGGCGGGACGTACCGCTCGACGCCGGCCTTGACCTCGGTCTGTTCCTGCGCGGCGCTGTCGGTCGTGGTGGGGGCCGACGCTTCGGGCATCGCGCCCTTTTCCTGCACGACGTTCACGCCGGTGCCGTAGCGGTAGACCATCTCGCCGCCGAAGTACGCGCCCCACGCCATCGCGACGAGCGCGAGCACGAGCCCGGCCATGATCGGGACCTGGAGCTTCTGCCGCCACCGGTCCGACGCGCCGAAGCCGATCGTCACGAGCAGGGCCGCCAGCACGGCGGACGACCCCTGCGCCCAGGCGTGGCGGCCGAGGTATTCCCACTGGTGCTCGTTCAGCCCCCCCGGGCCGCTCGCCGCGGCCGCCGTCTCGTGCCACGGTCGCCCCTCCGGGTCGCCGCCCGCCTCGGCGGGCAGTTCCATGCGGACCACGTTGGCGAACGCGTAGACGCCGGAGTAGGCCGCCGGGAGCGTCGACAGCGCGCCGAGCCAGATCATCCCGCGCGCGACGATGCGGATCGCGCTGTCGCGGTACAGGAAGCTGAACAGCTCGATCAGGACGCCCATGACGAACACGCCGAGCGGCAGGTGGATCAGGATGACGTGCCAGTTCGGATTGATGAACTCTTTGGTCAAGTGCGCGCTCCGCGTGAGTGGGACGTTGGAATGCGGACGCGAGAATAGCCGCCAGCGGTCGCGGGTGTCTACGGACGCGGGCGGAGATTGAACAAGGTGATCGAACCGCGAAGGACGCGAAGGACACGAAGCGGGATCAGTGCGGAGCGAGCGAACGATCGAGAGGAACGGCCGCTCGAGACCGGCCGTCCGAAGTGTGATTTCATTTTCCGGGTCGCTGGTGCGCGGCCCGCGCGATGCACCGGTCCTTCCCCGGACGTAGCCTCTGAACCTCACTCGCCTTCCTTCGTGTCCTTCGCGCGCTTCGCGGTTAATCCTCCTTCTCCCACCAGCCCACCGCGGAGACCGAGTCTATACTGCGGCGATGCGGCGCGAACTTCGCGGGATGGTCGTGGTCATCACCGGCGCCAGCGCCGGCATCGGCAAAGCGCTCGCCGAGGCCCTGGCGCCGCGGGGGGCGCGGCTCGTGCTGGCGGCCCGGCGGGCGGAGCGGCTCGAGGAACTGAACCGCGCGCTCGGCGGCGGGCACCTCTGCGTGCCGACCGACGTCGCCGACCGCGCGGCGTGCGAGGCGCTCATCCGCCGCACGATCGACGCCTTCGGCCGCCTCGACACGCTCGTCTGCAACGCCGGCTACGGCATCCTTCGGCCGGTCGCCGAGTCGAGTCCGGCCGAGGTCGAGCACCTGTTCCGCACGAACCTGTACGGCACCGCCGACTGCGTGCGGGCGGCCGTCCCGATCATGGCGTCGCAGGACCCGGCGGGGGCGGTCGGGGCGGGGCGGTGGCGCGGGCAGATGATCATCGTCTCGTCGGCCGCCGCCCGGCGGGGGCTGCCGTACTTCGGCGTCTACTCCGCGACGAAGGCGGCGCAACTGTCGCTCGCCGAGGCGATGCGCGTCGAACTCCGCCCGCAACGGATTGCCGTGACCAGCGTCCACCCGATCGGCACCGAGACCGAGTTCACCGAGGCCTACCAGCGCGCCGGCGGGTCCACCGACCGCATCACGCAGAACACCGGCGAGGTCCGCCAGACGGCCGAGGACGTCGCCCGCGCGATGGTCCGCGCGATCGAGCGCCCGACCCCCGAGTGCTGGCCGTTTCGCCCGTCCCGCTGGATGCTGAGCCTCGCCACGCTCGCGCCGGGATGGGTCGACCGCGTGATGGCCAAACGCGTGGTGAAGGAACAACCGGAACCGACGCGGTAAGACGCGCGGCGCGACGCACGTTCGAACCGTCACACAGCGGCGTGCGCCGATCACCTGTTGACGTGAGGGCGGGGAGACCGTGGTAACGCCGCGGGCAAGACTCGCGGCCCGCATCGCGCGACCGGTACGCGGTCAGGTCCCGTTTCGGACCGACGCGTAATACTCCCGCACGGCGCGGCCGCGGAGCAGGAGCAGCCGGATGACGGGGACGAGGCAGCCGAGCACCCTCGGGACGATCGTCAGCGGCCCCCAGTTCACCCAGAACGCCGCCGCGCCCGGCGGGGGCGACCGGCGCGCCGGCGGGCGTCGCCACGTCGGCGGCGTCGAGGACGCGGGCGGTGAAGTCGGACAGCCACCACGCCGCGCTGAGACGACGAGCGTCAGCGATCTTGATCGCGCGCGTAGGAGCGGTGCATGAACGGCCCGCGCGCGTCGAGCGGCGCACCACGATCCCGGCGGCGAGCAGGTACATCGCCAGCACCGCCGCCACCGCGCACCGACGAGGACCACGCCGAGCGCCCACGCGGCTGCCGCGCGCGGGCCGTCCGGGCATGGTGACAATCTCGCCGCCCGCGCCGAGGGTGACAGCCGCGCGCCGCCGTCGCCGCCGCCCGCGAAGCGGATCGAGCCCGCCGCCGGATTGCTGCAGCGACCGATTTCACCGCCGTCTTGGCGCGGTGCGACGGGACGAGTTGCTGGCCGGAGTTCGACAACCCAGCGCCCGCCAGCATAGCTGCGCCGGGCCTTGCGCGCCGGCGTCGCGGACCTGCTGGATGATCGAATCCACCTGCGCGACCGACAGCCCGCGCGCGCTCCGCGCCGGTGGCGGAGGTGCGCACGATCGGGGAGCCGTCGTCGGGGTGGAAAACGGCGGCGCGTGTCGTACAACTCGAGGCGGCCGCCCTCGGTGACGAAGAAGTGGAGGCCGACCTCGCGGCTTGTTGAGGCTGAACATCTCGCCGTGCTCGATCACCGCGTCGTGGACCGCCCGCCGCGTGCGCCCGCCCTCGCCGGCCGGGAACGCGACGGCGCCCGCCTTGGCGAGCACGGCGTCGAGCTCGCGCTGGCGGTGTTGTCCAGCGCTCGAGGTAGAGCAGCGCGTCGCCGAATCGCCGCCCGCTCGGCGCGCGGCAACCCCTGCGGCCCGACGTCGTCCGGCGCGCGGCGGGGGGCGCGGGCGCGGCCGGCGCGGTCGCCGCGGAGCGCACCAGCATCGCCGCGACCCGCTCCGCCGAGACGAGAACCCCCACGGCCCCCGCGGCCGTCAGGCCCGCCCCGGCCAGGCCGAGCAGCGCGACGAGGATGCTGCACACGCCGATCGTCGTGATGATGCCCGGCCGCCGATCGCGTCGCGGCGGGGCGTAGCCGACCGGCATCCCGTACGCCCCCGGCGGCGGCGGCCCCACGGGCAACACCGCCCGCGGCGCCGGCTCGAACGACGGCACGGGCGGCAACGGCGGCATCGGCCGGTACGGCGCGGCGAGCGGCGGCAGTTGCTCTGGCGGCGGTGGGTCCCCGGGTGACGACATGCGCCCGTCACGTTACCGCGCGCGTGCATTCCTGTCCCGTCCGAAGCGTTCCCGTGACCGGCCTCGAGATACTGTCGTGCCGGGCCTCCGGCCAGTGAAGCGACAGCTGATCCGGTCGCGGTTTGGTCGGCGCGCGCGAACGGCGTGGCGGGCGCTTGCGGTTTCGCCGCATGGTGGCCTTGTTCGCGCGGGAGCAAACCCGATCCGTATGACGCGATCAACCAGTTCGGAAGGAGCGCGTTACCGAGGCATGCGGCCCGTCCCCTCCCGTCCTGAGCCGAGGGATTGGCTTGGGAAGAGGACTCGTCATCCGATCTACATGAGGGTGCGTCCGATCGCGCACGTCACTGCGCCGCCGCGTCCGACGCCTCGCGCAACGCGCGGAACGCGGCGGCGAAGTCGCCGGCGCGGTAGTGCGCGTTGAGGCCGCTCGGGTTGGGCAGCACCCAGAGGCGGGTGTTGCCGATCGTCTCCGCCTGCGGGCCGACGGCGGCTTTCTTGCGCCCGAACGCCGAGCGGTACGCGCCGACGCCGACGACGGCGAGGAACGCCGGCTCGTACCGCTCGACCTTCGCGACGACCTGCTTGCCTCCTTCGAAGAGTTCCTCGGCACTCAGTTCATCAGCCGCGACGGTGGCGCGTGCGACCATGTTCGTGATGCCGTAGCCGCGGGCGAGCAGTTCGCGCTCCTCGTACGGCGAGAGCAACCGGTCCGTGAATCCCGCCGCGTGCAGCGCGGGCCAGAAGCGGTTGCCGGGGCGGCCGAAGTGATGGCCGATCGCGGCGGTGTAGAGCCCGGGGTTGATGCCGCAGAACAGCACCTTCAGCCCCGGCGCGATGAGGTCCGGCAAGAGCTTGTCCTTGGCGGCTTCGAGTTCGGCGGCGGTCGGCCGGCGGGTGGGCGGGATCATGCGGCGATTCTAAGGCGTCTGGCGAATGAGGAGGAATTGAACCACGGAGACACGGAGACACGGAGGAAAGGCGGAGACGAGGATGGAGGATGGAAGATAAAGGATGGAGGAAGACGACGAGCGCGACTTCGCCACACGTCTTCCTCCATCTCTCATCCCCCATCCCCCATCTTCGTCTTCTCCTCCTACCTCCGTGTCTCCGTGTCTCCGTGGTTCAATTTCTTCCTGGGTCGTATCAAGCCGCGCTCTTCGTCTCCGTCGGGGCCGGCGCGGGTTGGCGGTCTTTTACCCGCGCGCGGACCGCGTCGAAGAGCGGCCGCGGCACGAGCCGTCCGCCGGCGGCCTCGCCGAGGCGGATCCAGGGTTTGGCGGCGCCGTGGAAATCGCTGCCGCCGGTCGTGATGAGTTCGAGGCGGTCGGCGAGGCGGGTGAGGCGGTGCACGTCCTCCTCGCGGTGGCTGCTGTGGATCGTCTCGACGCCTTCCATCCCCTGCTCGGCCAGTTCCTCGATGAGCGACGCCGTCTGCGCCCACGTCCGGCGGCGCAGTTGCAGCGGGTGGGCGAGCGACGCCATCCCGCCGGCGGCGCGGATCAGCGCGATCGCCTCGGGCGCGGTCAGCGGGTGGTTCTGCACGTAGGCGACGCCGCCGCCGCCGATGAAGCGGTCGAACGCGTCGCGCGTCGAGATCGCATACCCCTTCCTCACCAGCAGCTTCGCCACGTGCGGCCGGCCGATCGACCCGGCGCCCGGGCCGGCGGCGTCGAGCACCTCCGCGACGGACAGGTCGACGCCGGCTCGATTCAGCCGCTCGACGGTGAGCGCGACCCGCTCGTCGCGGGCGGCGGTGAGGACGTCGACGAGCTCGCGCGCGGCCGCGGCCGCCGGGTCGAGCCCGTAGCCGAGGATGTGCATCGTACCCGGACGCGGGAAGAGGCAGCTCACCTCGATGCCGGGCAGGAAATCGATCCCGCACGCGGCGGCCTCGGCGGCCGCTTCGGCGACGCCGGCGAGCGTGTCGTGGTCGGTCAGCGCGAGGCCGGTGAGGCTGCTTTTGTGCGCAAGTCGGACGAGCTCGGCCGGGGCGTGGGTGCCGTCGGAAGCGCGGGAGTGGGTGTGGAGGTCGACGCGGTCGGACTCGGGGAAGGACATCAGAGATAGTACGTTACGCGACGGCGCTGGAGTGACGAAAGGCGTGAAAAGATTGAGCGACTCTTCGCCGCAAGTCCGCAGCGGCGTGACGGAGTCGCCTTGATGCTCGTAAACGCACCATACTTTCAACGCTCGGCAGGCCAAATCGCTTACTTCCACTCCCCTGTAGTCGGGGGAGCGGGCGGGGGTGAGGGGATCCCGCTGTTGATGCCCCCCGGCAAGGCACGCCAGATGCCAGGGTACGACGTTTGGTTTAGTCCTTAAGACGGATCTTGGGACGAGCAGTGAGTTTGGTGGCTTGTCATCACGCATCACCTTTCCGATCGTAAGAGTAGATTATTGAAGGCCATGGAACGCGACGTGGATTCCAACATCGTGGAGTAGCGACGTGTATGCGATTTGCTTTATCACAGTGACCTGCCTTGGGGTCGCGATAACCATAAAGAAGTTTCACGGGATTGTGTGGCCGCGACGACCTCATGAAGTTCGTGGGGTAACGGTGTTCAGTTGCGCGGGTTGGGTTGCGTCCGTGTGGGATGCATTTACATATTTCCTGCTTACCCTGTTGCTGCTTACCGTGCAGGACGCGGCCCCGGCAGTGGCCCAAGTCATATCGTGCTCCTTGGCCTTCGCGTCGGCCTGCATGATGGTGCAGTCCCGCGTGTCATCACTGTTATTGGATGATCGCGATATCATCCATCGGCGCGTGCTGTTTCCGGATCGTCGCATTCCCTACGCCGACATCAAGCTCGTCACATACCGACACCCCGAATACTGGGACCGAGATGGGGTGTGGGTATTGTCGTCGGCCGACGATGTACTCGCGGACTTGTCAAGTTTCTGGAGTGTTGAGCTCGCCGAAGCGTTGCCTCGCAAAGGAGTCGTGGTCCAGCGGTCGGAGAGATGGTTGCGGCATTGGACATGCGGCGGTCTGTTTCATCACCCCCTCGCCTTAGCACTGCTCTGGACGCTGATCTACAATGTCGTTCGTCTTTGCTAACGGCAGAGAAATCGGCGAGTCGCGACGCCGGGTAAAACACGACGTCATGGCCAGTGGGCGCCCCAACCTTTCTCATCCCTCTCCTCCACCCGCCTCAGCAGTAGCGTCAACTTCCCGCGCGACTTTGGGGGATTTTGGTGCCGTGGCGGCCGGATGCAAGGTATCCTACGCTTACCCATGGACAACACCGCGTCCGACCGGCAATGGGTGACGTGCCCCGGCTGCGCCGAGGCGTTCGACCCCGAGGCCGAGGCCCAATTCCGAGGTGCGGACGGCACCGTTCAGTGCCCGTTCTGCAGCACCCGCTTCAAGCTCGCCGGCGGCGCGGCCACCCCAGCCGCGCCCGCAACGGCCGAAGCGCCAGTCGCGCCCGCGGCCCGGCAGCCCGCGCCGGGCGCGCCCGAGCCGTTCATCATCGAAGACGACACGCCCGACGTCGCCGCGGACAACGAACATGATGAGCCGGAGCCGGAGGAATCGGAGCTCAACACGCTGAAGGTCCGCGCGCTGTCGGCGATGCGGCGGGCGGCGTACCGCTCGCGGTCGTACAGCATGATCGCCGCGTTCTTCCTCGTGATCGCCGCCGTGAAGCTCGCGCTGCTCGCGTACGGCCGCCTGCGGCTGGAAGGGGCGCACGCCAAGGGGATCGCCTACGCGCTGCTGGCCGTCGTGGCGGCGGTCGTCGCCGGACACTTCATCCGGCAGGTGATCGAGCTGACGCGCGAGCTGAACCGCCCGGTGCTGGAAGACCCCGACACGCCGCCCGACTTCTCGCCCCTCAGCGACGGGAGCCAGCAGTGGAAGCGGCTGGAGGACCTGTAGTCTCCACCGTCGTCGGGTACGCCCGGCCGACATTGGATGACTGCCGTCAAAAGGCGCGGGCCGCGGCGCGCGAGAACGTCTACGCCGCGTGCTACTTCGTCTTCTTCATCGCGATCGTGTTGACCGGCGTGCTGGCCTACGCCGGACTTCGGACCGTGCCCGCGCTGGTCGTCGTGTCGCTGATGCTCGCGGCGATGGCGGCGGTGGGGTGGCTCGTCGCGGTCGGCGCATACCGTCGCACCTTCGAGCGTGAGGCCGCGCGGGCCGGGCTGTGCCCTCGGTGCGGGTACGACTTGCGGGCGAGTGAAATGCGATGTCCCGAGTGCGGCAAACGCATCGGCCCGGCCCGCGCTAGCCGCCCACCGCTTCCAACCGCGCGTACTGAAGGATGAGCGTCTTCCGGCCGGCCGAGTTGAACTCGATCACCGCGCGGGTGTGCTGGCCCATGTCGGTCACCTCCGCGATCCGGCCGAGGCCGAACGTGGGGTGACGCACGAGCTTTCCCTTGCGGTACTGGCCGGCCAGGCCCTTGGCCTCGGCGCGGGCGTCTTCCCGGCCGTCGTCGCGGTCGCCGAGCGTATCGACGCCGGTGCGGTCGAACACGCGCAAATGGTCCGGCGGCATCTCGTTGAGGAACGGGCTGGTGACGGTCCGCTCGCGCAGGCCCCTCACCGTGCGGTAGGCGGCCTTGCTGAGGATCAGCCGCTGCTCCGCGCGGGTGATGCCGACGAAGCAGAGGCGGCGTTCCTCTTCGAGTTCGTCGAGGTTGTCCCGCGCGCGGGCGTGCGGCAGGACGCCTTCCTCCAGGCCGATCATCGCGACGACCGGGAATTCTAGGCCCTTGGCCGCGTGCAGCGTCATGAGCGTGACGGCGCCGCCGGTGCCCTTCATGTGGTCGGCGTCGCTCACGAGGCTGACGATCGCCAGGTAATCCGTGAGCGACCCCTCGGCGTTTCCGGCGTCGTACTCGCTGGCGGACGTGATCAACTCGTTCACGTTCGCCAGTTCCTGCAGTTCCTCGCCGCCCTCCTTGCGGAGCAGTTGCTCGAGGCCGCTCGTGCGGACGACGTCCTCCATCACGCGCTGCACGATCCCCTTCTGCTCGACGAACATCCCGCCGTCCGGTGGCTGTCCGTTCGCGGCCAACTCGCGCCAGCGCCGCAGAAGCGAGACGAACTGCCGGGCCGCGTTCTGCGCGCGAGACGAGAGCGTGTCGACCTCGTTCGCCCGTTCGAGCGCGCCGCAGAGCGACAGGCCGTTGGCGACGCCCCACGCGTGCAGTTGCTTGATCGACGTGTCGCCGAGCCCGCGCGGCGGGACGTTAACGATGCGCGTGAGGCTCACCTCGTCGCACGGGTTGGCGATCACGCGGAGGTAGGCCAAAACGTCCTTGATCTCCTTGCGGTTGTAGAACTCGACGCCGCGCGCGATCTGGTACGGCACGTTCGCCCGCCGCAGCCCGTCCTCCATCACGCGCGAGAGGCTGTTCATGCGGTAGAAGATCGCCATGCCGTTCCAGTCGATCTTCTGCTTCTCGTGCAGCTCGATGAGCTGCCGCGTGACGACGCGCGCCTCGTCGTACTCGTCCTGGCAGAGGTAGAGGTCGGCCGGCTCGCCCTGGGCGTTCTCGGTCCAGAGGCCCTTCTCCTTGCGGGAGAGGTTGTTGGCGATGAGCTTCGACGCGATCGCCAGCACGGTCTTCGTCGAGCGGTAGTTCTGCTCGAGGCGCACGACCTTGGCGTCGGGGTAATCCTTCTCGAAGTCGAGGATGTTCTTCAGGTCCGCCCCGCGCCAGGCGTAGATCGATTGATCGGGGTCGCCGACGACGCAGATGTTGCGGCCGCGCATCGCCAGCGCGTGGGCCAGCACGTACTGCGCGTGGTTCGTGTCCTGGTACTCGTCGATCATGAGGTACCCGAAGCGGTCCTGCAGCTCGCGCAGATCGCCGGGTGGTCGCGCAACGCGTGGGCCGCGCAGCAGCAAATCGTCGAAGTCGAGGCCGCCGTTCTGGTTCAAAAGCTGCTGGTACTTCGTGAAGACGCGGGCGACGGTCTTCTGGTAGAAGTCGTTCGCGGCCCCTGCGCGAACGCCTCTGCGGTAATGAGCTGGTTCTTCGCGTTGCTGATCGTGCCGTGGACGGACGAGGGGCTGAAGTTCGTGCTGGAGATCTCCAGCAGCTTCAGCGCCTCCTTGATGAGCTTCGTCTGGTCGCCGGAGTCGTAGATCGTGAAGTTCGGCGGCAGCCCGACGGCCGGCGCGTAGTGGCGCGCAGGACGCGCCAGGCCGAGCGAGTGGAACGTGCAGATCGTCGGCCAAGGCTGGTCGAGCCGGCCGAAGTCGCGCATCTGCCGCCCGAGCACCTTGGAGACGCGCTCCTTCATCTCGCCGGCGGCCTTGTTCGTGAACGTGATCGCCAGGATCGACGGCGCCGGGATGCCCTGGGCGACGAGGTAGGCGACCCGCCGGGTGATCACCCGCGTCTTGCCGCTGCCCGCGCCGGCCACGATCAACAACGGCCCGTCCACGTGCGTGGCGGCGGCCCGCTGCTCGGGCGTCAGATCCTTCAACAGCTCTTCGACTTCTACCACGTCACTCCCGATGCTTCGCTCCCCAGCCCGCCCCGCACGACACGCCCCCGGCGGGCGAACGATTGCCGAACGGCGGATGATAGCAAACCAACCCGCGACGGGCGACGCGGGGGGAGGGGGGAGTGGAGGAGTGGGGAGTCGAGGAGTGGGGAGTAGAAGAGTGGTGGGGTGGTGGGGTGGTGGGGTCGGGATTGCGGCGGGACACCGCCGATGCCTCTGCAGAGCGGGAGATGCGTCGTGAAGTGGTCCGCCGGTTTAGCCGCCGCTCGAAGAGCGGCGCGTCGGCACGGGTCGTGCCCGCTGTCCACCCGCGCCACTCCACTACTTCTTACTACTCCACTACCCAACACCCAACCACACCACCACACCACCACACTCAACGGTCGGTATGTCGCTCGTTGTTGGCCTGTGCCGGTTGAAGTAGGCTCTGCCCATGCTTCGCACCCCACCCGCCACCCGCGCGCCGCTCGGCCTCCTGGCGGTCGTGTTGTTGTTGACCGCCGCCGCGTCGCCGGCGATGGCGCTGAACCTCTCGCTCGAGCGGCCGGGCGGGCGGGAGTTCGTCCGCGACCTGGCGAACCTTATCTCCGACGCCGACGAGCAGCGCATCAAGCAGATCGCGGCCCGCCTGCTCGACAACGCCGACACGCCGGTCATCGTCGTCACGATCGATTCGATGGCCGACCACGGCGGGGCGGGACTGCGGATCGAGACGTTCGCCACCCTCCTGTTCGACCAGTGGGGCGTCGGCCAAGCGCGCCTCGACGGGCAGGACTGGAACACCGGCATCCTCCTGCTCGTCTCGAAGGACGACCGCAAGGCCCGGATCGAACTCGGCGGCGGGTGGCGGCGCGAGCACGACCGACGCGCGTCGCGCATCATGGATACCGAGATCGTCCCGCGCTTCCGCCGGGGCGATTTCTCCGGGGGCATCGTCGGGGGCGTCGACGCGCTCGACCGGATGGCGCGCCAGGCGATGCCGGCCCTGAAGGGGATCGACACCGGCCCGGCCGTCCCGCTGCTGCCGCCCGAGCAGCAGCCGGTGGAGCGTCCCGATCCCCCGGCCGGATTGCCGGCACTGCCGCCCGCCGACGCCGACGCCGGCGCAGCGAGCGGCGGGGGCGGAATCGACACTGGTGAGAGCGGCGCGGGCGGCGCGGGCGGCAGTGGCGGGGTGTTCTCCTCGCAGCCGCCGCCCGCGCGGCAGCCGACGCGTTACGAGCCGACGTTCGACCCGACGCGGCGCCAGACGTCGGTCGGGTTGTCGTTCTGCGGGCTCTTCCCGCTGTTGGTCGTCGGCCTCATCATCTTCGCGATCGTCTCGACGATCCGGCGCGGCGTGCGGGGCATCGGCTACGTGACCGGCCACGGCGCCGCCGCCGGCCTCGGCACGCTGCTCACGGTCCTCGCCAGTTCCGGCCGCGGCCGACGGGGCTACGGCGGGGGCATGTGGGGCCACCGGTCGTCGCGCCACCGGTTCGGCTCGGGCTTCGGCCTCTCGTCGGGCGGGCTCTTCTCCTCGGGCGGCGGCGGCGGCGGCCGCAGCTCGGGCGGACGGTCGAGCTTCGGCGGCAGCTTCGGCGGCGGGCGCAGCTCGTTCGGCGGCGGCAGCTCCGGCGGCGGCGGCGCCACCGGCTCGTGGTGACGACGGCGCGGCGTCGACGCCGCCATTTAGCCCGCTCACTCGCGAGCGCGTCCGGCGACGCGGCAGGCTAGCGAGCCGGCGTGCGCCCGTGGGAATACGCGGAAATGAACGCGGAGACGCGGAGGACGCGGAGAAGTGGAGCAGCGAGCCTCTCAACGTACCGGCAGCATGTTCGACGTCATCCCCAGCGCAGCAAAGGATCTTCCTGCGGTACATGCCTAGGCCTTCACGGATCCCCCGTACCGTGGGATCGAGACGCTGCGGTTGGAGTGGATCAAGGCGGTCTGAATCTCGTCGACTCCCCGCGCCCTCCGCGTCTCCCCGGTCGGTTCTCTTTTCGGAAACCCCACATGCGAACTGCCTCCGAGCACTTCAACGAAGAACAGCGCAAGCGGATCGACGCGGCCGTCGCGGTCGCGGAGGTCGAGACGAGCGCGGAGATCGTCCCCGTCGTCGCCACCGCCTCGGGGCGATACGACCGCGCGGAGGACGTCGTCGGGCTCTACGTCGGGCTGGCGTTGATGGTGCTCGTCTTCTTCCTGCTCCCGTCGGCCGACGCCGGCGACGACCCGCACAGCTTCGCCGACGCGCCGAGCCGCTGGCTCGGCGCGCTGGCGCTCGTGGCCGCGGCGGTGGCGGGGTTCGTGGCGGGCGCGGTGATCGCGTCGCGCGTCGCGCCGCTGCGGCGGCTGTTCACGCCGGACGTGCAGATGCGCGAGGAGGTCCGCCGCGCCGCCCGCGAGGCGTTCTTCGACCGCCGCGTCCACCACACCGCCGGCCGCGGCGGCGTGCTCGTCTACGTCTCGCTCTACGAGCGCGTCGCGGCCGTGCTCGCCGACGAGTCGGTGACGGAAAAGCTCGGCGAGGCGGCGGTGGTCGACCTCGTCGAGACGCTCACCGCCCGCCTCCGCGCCGGCGGCGACCTCACCGACGCGATCTGCGCCACGATCGACGCCACCGGCGACCGCCTCGCCGGCGTCCTGCCCGACGCGGCCGACGACGTGAACGAGATCCCCGACGCGCTCGTGATGATCGATTAGACTAGGCGTCGTCGTGACCAGTGGCGGCTGCGTTCACCCGAGGCCAGGGTAACGTAGCCAGCGGTGTGGCGTCCTCGAACGCCGTGAGAGCTTGCTCCCACGGTCCCCGCACGCGTGCGACGATGCGGGACAGGCGGTGCGCGATCGCTCCGGTGGTGGCGCAGACAAAAACCGTTCGCGCCCAGAATGGCGCCGTTATCTAAAAGTTGGGAATGCTGCGAAAGGGATGGGCAAGTCTGCGGGCCCGCCACGCCCCGCCGGCGTGGCCGCTTCAGCGGGCACGTTCTTGCGCGGGGCGTGTCGATCACGCGCGCCGGGCGCCCGATCACTTCTGGCGGAAGACGATGCGACCCTTGGTCAGGTCGTAGGGGGAGAGCTCGACCTTCACGCGGTCGCCCGGCAGGATGCGGATGAAGTGCTTGCGCATCTTGCCCGAGACGATCCCCAGGATCTCCTTGTCGGAGCCGTCGAGGCGGAGCTTGAACATGGCGTTGGGCAACGCCTGCGAGACGGTCGCTTCGATTTCAATGGGCTCGGACTTGGCTACAACACGCTCCGCTGTCGTAAAACGGGCCACAACCCTCGGTCAGGCTCTATCTTTAGGGGTTCGCCTCACCCGGGACAAGGGAGTGGGGAGTGGGGGGTAGAGGAGGGAGGTGGTGGAGTAGTGGAGTGGTGGAGTTGGACGTGGGGAGGGAGTGAGGGGGGCTGCGTCGTCCGAGCGTGAGACGGGCTGGGGAGGAAGCGTTACGCCGGCGCCGTCGCAGCATCGGGGCGGACGAGGACGTCGGTATCGCCGCTTGCGTCTTCGCGACGAGGGTCGGTCATTCCGCCAGGCTCGCCGCGATCCGCCCGTGGCTGTCGACGCGGCCACGCCGGGGCGGTGCCGGCGCGGACGTCGGGGAAGAACTCGTCGAGGTTCTCGCGGGTGACGCCCCACAGGCCGAACATCTTCACGCCCGGCGTGTCGATCACGGCCGCCGAAACTCAGGGGTAGTGGCGGGCCGACGTGGTCGTATGGCGGCCCTTGTTCGTGTAGCCGCTGATCGCGCCGATGCGCAGGTCGAGCTGCGGCTGGATCGACCGCACGAGGCTGCTCTTGCCGACGCCGCTGTGGCCGGCCAGGACGGTCGTGCGGTCCTTCAGCGTAGCACGCAGCGCGTCGAGGCCGATGTCGTTCACGACGCTCGCCTCGAACGACGGCACGTCGAGCGTCGCGTAGTGCGCCAGCACCTCCCGCGTCGATGAGGTCCTTCGGCACGTCCGAGCCGCCCTCGCCGGGCTTGCCGGTGCCGGTCGCCAAGTCGAGCTTGTTGAGGCAGATCAGCGGCCGCAGGCCGCCGGCGCGGGCGGCGACGATCATCCGGTCGACGAGGCCCCACTTCACGTTCGGCAGGCGGATGCTGACGACGACGAGCATCTGCCCGGCGTTGGCGACGATCGGGTGCTGCGTGACCGCCTTGAAGCTGTCGGCGCGGGTCAGCACAGTCCGCCGGGGCAGCGCCATCGATCACGCCCTCCGGCTTGCCGCCGATGACGGCCGTCTCCTCTTCAGGGGCCTCGATCTTGCGAACTTCACCTCGTCGCCGACGACGATCGCGGTCTCCATGAGCTTCGACAGCGTCTTGCGGACGACGCAGAGCACGGTCTCGCCCGCGTGCTCGACCTCGCTGTAGAGCGAGAAGACCTGCCGCACCTCGCCGACCGGCAGGGCGTCGAGGTCCTCGATCGCCTCCTGCTCGGCCCGCATGAGCGCGGTCCGGAGCATCTTGCTCTGCTGGGCCCCCTTCGAGCGCGCGGAGAACCGCTCGACCGACTCGGCCCGGTCCTCGTCGTAGTTGCCCGACAGGAACCGTTCGGTCAGATCTTTCTCGCCGCGGACCTTCTTCGAACGTCGACCCATGTGGCCGCGCATCGTAGCGCAGGGCGTCGGGGATGTCAAAGAGTGGTGGTGTGTGTGGAGTGGTGGGGTGGTGGGGTAGGAGGGCCGTGATGATCCGTCACACGTGGATTAGTGAATTGCGCTCCTCCTCTTCCCAGTACGCTGGGGAGAGGGGCGGGGGAAGGGGCCGCATCGAAGGATGAAGGCGGAAGGATGAAGGATGAAGCGTGTCCCCGACGTTCCGTTTCATCCTTCCGCCTTCATCCTTCATCCTTACGTTCCGCCCCTCTCCCCTGCCCTCTCCCCGGAGTACCGGGAAGAGGGTGTGTAGGTCGCCCATAATCGAGATGTGACGAACCATAGCGTCGCTTCCTACTCCACCACTCAACCACACCACCACTCCACCACCTCACCGAGCCTTTCCCATCATTTGACCGCCAATCCCCCCGCCCCGTATGCTCCCGGCTCTGCTGTGCTTGATCCCGGTGTCCCGACGCAGCCGTCGCGGCCGCCGGAACCCCGCCCGCCGCGGCGGCGTACCACCTGTTCAGGGTCGGGCGTGCCCGCGTCACGAGCTAACGGAGTCTGGGACTTGGCCTTATCGCTTCCCGTGTTGAACAGCGGCAGGGGTGACCGTCTTGGGTCGCCCGGCGGTGGGATCGCGCCCGTCGCGCCCGCGGTCTCGCCGTCGCCGGCGGACCTCGACGCGCTGCACGAGGAGTACGAGAAGAAGGAGAAGTGCGGCCTGTTCGGCATCTGGGGGCCGAAGGACGCCAGCCAGTACGTCTACACCGGGCTGTTCGCCCAGCAGCACCGCGGACAGGAGTCCGCCGGCATCGCCGTGTCGGACGGCGTCGGCATCAATGGCCACACCGGGATGGGCCTCGTCAGCCAGATCTTCCCGCCGCGGATGCTGCGCGAGGAACTCGCCGGCAGCGCCGCCATCGGCCACGTCCGCTATTCCACCACCGGCTCGAGCAAGCTGTGCAACGCGCAGCCGTTGCTGCGGCAGTTCTCGCTCGGCCCGGTCGCGGTCGCGCACAACGGGAACCTCATCAACGCCCAGGCGCTGCGCAACGAGTACGAGAAGCACGGGCACATCTTCCAGAGCACGACCGACACCGAGGTGATCGTCCACCTGCTCGCCAAGCCGTCGCACGTGAACAAGGTCGACCCGCTGCCCCACGTGCTGAAGCACCTGCAGGGCGCGTTCAGCCTGCTGTTCCTGTTCCCCAACCGCATCGAGGCCGTCCGCGACCCGTGGGGCATCCGCCCGCTGGTGATCGGCCGCACGCCGGACGGGCACTACTGCGTGGCGAGCGAGACGTGCGCCTTCGACGCGCTCGACGCGGAGTACGTCCGCGAGGTCGAGCCGGGCGAGATCGTCCGCATCGACGACGACGGCCTGCACAGCCGCTTCTACGACCACCCGGCCAGCGAGCGGGCGCACTGCGTGTTCGAGCACGTCTACTTCGCCAACCCCGCCAGCCAGGTGTTCGGGCAGAACGTCCACCGCGCCCGCCAGGCGATGGGGCGCGAACTGGCGCGCCAGGCGCCGGTCGAGGCCGACTTCGTCATGCCGATGCCCGACTCCGGCCGCAGCGCGGCGCTGGGGTTCGCGAAGGAGTCGGGGATCCCGTTCGAGGAGGGGATCGTCCCCAACCGCTTCGTCGGCCGCACGTTCATCCTGCCCGGGCAGGCCGCCCGCGACCGCGCGGTGGCGGTGAAGCTGAACATCATCCCGGACGTGGTGAAGGACCAGCGCGTCGTGATCGTGGAGGACTCGGTCGTCCGCGGCACGACGACGCGCTCGAAGATGCGCGCCCTGCGGCGGGCCGGCGCGAAGGAGATCCACCTGCGCGTCTCCTGCCCGCCGATCCGCCACCCGTGCTTCTACGGGATCGACTTCCCGACGAGCCAGGAACTGATCGCCCACAACCGCACGGTGCAGGAGATCGCCGACTTCCTCGAGGTCGACAGCCTCGCCTACCTCTCGCTCGACAACCTGCTGTCGGCGATGAAGCGCGAGCGGGCCGACTACTGCACCGCCTGCTGGAGCGGCGAGTACAAGATCCCGATCGACCAGCCGCAGACGAAGTTCAGCTTCGAGCGGGATCAGTTGAAGATGTTCTGAAAGTGGGTAACCGCTGCGCGGTTAAGTTCGAAACCCGAAGCTCGAAATCCGAAACGAGTACCAAAGACAAAAGAGAAAACGCGAAAAGGTGCCCCGGCCGTTCGCGTCGCCGATTGCTCCTGACTCTCTGCCCTCGCGCTCCTGATTCGTTTCGGATTTCGTACTTCGTATTTCGATTTTCCGCGTCGCAGCAGTCCATCGAGTTTCGGAACTTCCACCCCGCGGCAATGGATCTTCTCGACACCCAACTCTACGACTTGCTCGGCGATGAAGGGTTCACCCGGCTCGTGGCCGCGTTCTACCGCCGGGTGCGGACCGATGACCTGATCGGCCCGATGTACCCGCCGGACGCCTTCCCCGGCGCCGAGCGCCGACTGCGCGACTTCCTCATCTTCCGCTTCGGCGGCCCCGACACCTACATCCGCGAGCGCGGCCACCCGCGCCTCCGCATGCGCCACGCCCCGTTCGCCATCACCCGGGCCGGCCGCGACCGCTGGGTAAGCCTCATGGAGGCGGCGATGGACGAAGCCGAGACGCCCGCCGAGGCCCGCCCCGCATTGCGCAA
>JAUJNJ010000192.1 GCA_030448225.1 Phycisphaerae bacterium | reverse complement strand
ACCGGCTGCGCCAACGACCTCCACGGCCCGTACCTCGGCCCCGACGGCTGGGTCTACTGGTGCAAGGGCGCCTTCGCCGAACAAACCTATCCGCGCGCCGGGCGGCCGCCGCTCGTCACCCCGCGGCACACGTCTTCCGTTGCCGCGCCGACGGTAGCGGCGTCGAGCCGGTCATGACCGGAGGCATGGACAATCCGGTCGGCGTCGCGTTCACCGCCGGTGGCGAGCGCGTCGTCACCAGTACCTTCTTCCAGGACCCCGCCGGCGGCCGGCGCGACGGGCTGATCCACGCGGTGTACGGCGGCCTCTACGGCAAGGTCCACGACGTGATCGACGACCACCCGCACACGGCGCCCGACGTGATGCCCGTGCTCGCGCACCTCGGGCCGGCCGCGCCGTGCGGCGTCGCGCGCTACGAGTCGGACGCGTTCGGCCGCGAGTACCGCGACAACCTCTTCGTCGCCTGCTTCAACCTGCGGAAGGTCACCCGCCACGCCCTGACGCCCGACGGCTCGACGTTCAAGAGCGTCGACACCGACTTCCTCGTCTGCGACGACCTCGACTTCCACCCGACCGACGTGCTGGAGGACGCCGACGGCAGCCTGCTCGTGATCGACACCGGCGCCTGGTACAAGCTCTGCTGCCCGACCTCCCAGCTGGTGAAGCCCGACTCGTTCGGCGCGATTTACCGCGTGCGGCGGACCGATGCGCCGAAGATCGCCGACCCGCGCGGCCTCGAACTCCGGTGGGACCAACTCGCGCCCGGACCGCTCGCCAAACTTCTCGAGGACGTGCGACCCGCGGTGCGGAAACGCGCGGGCGGAGCGCTCGCGGCGCGGGGGGCGGTGGCGGTGCCAACGATCCGGCACGTCTTGTCCACGTCGCCGTCGGTCGCCGCGAGATTGCAGGCGGTCTGGGCGGCGACGCAAATTGATGACCCGGCCGCGCGGGCCGCGGCGCTCGCGGCGATGCAGGACGCGGACGCGGACGTGCGGCAGGCGGCTGCGCACTCGGCGAGCGTCCGGCGGGATCCCCAGGCGGTGCCCGCGCTCGTGAAACTGCTCGGCGGCCCCACGCTCGCGAATCGCCGCGTCGCGGCCGAGGCACTGGGGCGGATCGGGAACGCCGCGGCGGTGCCGGCGATCCTGGCGGCGCTCGCGCAGCCGAAAGACCGCGTGCTCGACCACTCGCTCACGTACGCGCTGATCGAAATCGGCGACGCCGACGCCACGTCCGCCGGTCTGGCCAGCGATAGCCCGCGCGTCGTCAGGGCCGCCCTGATCGCGCTCGACCAGACGGGAGCGGGCCGACTCGACGTCGCGCCCGTCGCGGCGGCGCTGTCGTCGCCCGACCCCGCCCTGCGCGCGACGGCGGCCTGGGTCGCGGCCCGGCACCCCGAGTGGGGGCCGACGCTGGCGGGCGCGTTCGCCCGGCGGCTGGCCGGCTCGCCGGCGCTTGCGGACAACGAGCGCGACGACCTGCGGCGGCAGCTTGCCGGGCTCGCGAGGTCGCCGGCGATCCAGGAGCTGCTCGCGCGCGAGGCGGGCAGCGCCGATGCGCCCATCTCGTCGCGCCGCACCGCGATGCGAGCCATGGCCGACGCGGACGTAAAGGACGTGCCGGGCGCGTGGATCGATGCCGTCGTTTCCACGATGGCGGGGGAGGCGGAACTGCTGCCCGACGCCGTCGCCGCGCTGCGGCGCCTTCGCCTGGCCGAGGAGCAGGCGCCGCGCGTGAGCGAGCCGCTGCTGCGCGTCGCCGAGCGGCCGGACGTGTCGGCGGCGGTGCGCCTGGATGCGTTCTCGTCGATCCCGGGCGGGCCCACGGTGGTCGGGCCGGACCTGTTTCGCTTCCTCGCCTCGCAGCTGGCCCCGGCCGAGCCCGCGACCCGCCGTCTGGCCGCGGCGCAGGCGATGGGCCGCGCGGCGCTGACGCGCGAGCAACTGCTCGCGCTGACGGACGTCGTGGCGCGCGTCGGCGCGACCGAGATCGACCGGCTGCTGCCGGCGTTCGCGCGCAGCGACGATCGGGAGGTGGGCCTGAGGCTCGTCGCGGCGCTGCGGTCGAGCAAACGTCTCAGGGGGCTGCGCGTCGAGACGCTGAAAGCGCAGCTTGCCAAGTTCGGGCCCGAAGTTCAGGCGGAGGTCGCCCTAATCCTGGCCAGCCTGAACCCCGACGCCGCGAAGCAGGCGGCGCACCTCGACCGCTTGCAGCACGCGATGCCGAAGGGGGACGTCGGCCGCGGCCGGGCCGTGTTCAACAGCCAGCGCGTCGGGTGCGTCTCGTGCCACGCGATCGGGTACGTGGGCGGGAGCGTCGGCCCGGACCTGACGCGCGTCGGCGCGGTGCGCGGGCAGCGGGACCTGCTCGAGAGCATCGTCTACCCGAGCGCGAGCTTCGTGCAGACCTACGAGCCGGTGATCGTGATCACGACCGACGGGGACAACCAAGCCGGCATCCTGCGTCGCAACGACGGGGAAGAGGTCCGGGTGCTGACCGGGCCGCAGCAGGAGGTGCGAATCCCGCGGGCCCGCGTGAAGGAGATTCGCCCCGACACGTTATCGACGATGCCCGAGGGCCTGGAACAGCAGCTTTCCGCGCAAGAATTGGCGGACCTACTCGCCTTCCTCGCCGCGGCGAAATGACGGCTTCGCGGACCGTCGCGATACCGCTGCCCAATAACCCGCTCGTGCGGAGCGGGGGCAGCGGGTACGGCGGTGCCGTCCGACGGATATATGCCCGCCCATGCGCCACCCACCCGCCGCGCTGCTGCTGCCGTGCGTGCTCCTCGCCCTGCTCTTGTCGCCCGCCCTCGCCCTCGGCTGGCACAAGCCGGGGCACCAGCCGCGCCCTCCTCGACCGGGCGGCGGCGGCCGTTGGCAAGCCACTCCTGCACAACGCGGTCGTAGGCCCTGCGGCTGGCCGGGTGGCCCCAAGGGCCGAGGTAAACGTCCTTGCCGTTGAGCGTGACGACCGCCTGGCCGGCAGGTTTGGGAGGCGAAATGCCGGAACGTAGGAGGGGGAGCGGGGCATGGCGAAAGCTCTGGAAAGCCAAATCCGGCAAGCTACCGGGTATCGACGATCTTCAGAGCCGCCATGCCGCACGCGCGGCAGGTACGCTATAGTCAGCGTTCGGCGTGAGTTTCGAACAAGTCGGGGTGACAGGATTTGAACCTGCGACCTCTTGGTCCCGAAGCGATCACTTGGACTCGCTCAACACACTGCTATAGCCAAGTTTATCGTCCATCAATCCATTTGCAAACACTAACGACCGGTAGCCTCTGCTTGTGTAAATTGACGGAATCGATTGAATTAAACGGAAGATTCCGTACAGCATTTCCGAAGCGAGTCTGGGCGTTGCGCCGAGCGTCAAAGATTCGTGCTAGCAGTGGAGGAATGGACGGGAACTGGAAACGAAGTAAAGGATCACTGACGACATTGTCAGCATCCCGTACACACGCTGTCGGTCTTCCCCGGTCCTTCCCTGAACAGCGGTAAAAGAGACAGCCGCTGCCTTGGCGGGCAGCCGCGATCGTTTTGTTTCCTCTCCATACACTGTTCACCGAGCGGTGAACCCG
>JAUJNJ010000191.1 GCA_030448225.1 Phycisphaerae bacterium | reverse complement strand
GCTTGTGCGTGCGTGAGGTTGGCGAAGTAGCCGATCTTCACCTCCCGCACCGGCTCGCCGGGGCCGGAGGAGGAGCTTCCGTCGTTGCAGCCGCCGCCGACGAGGACGAGCAGCCCGAGGATTACGGCGACGTTGTGCGCAATGGGAAGACGAACCTGCATACGCTTCACGCTGTGTCGGTGCCAAAGTCTGGCGTTCACATAGACAATGGGCAACACGTCGGCCCGGGGTCAGCAGCAAGGGAGACAACAGCGGCCCGGGCATGGGGGTCGGCGAACGTGTGAAAGCACGGGCGGGTTCATTTGGCGGTACTTTACCCGCGGAAAATGGGACTGCAAGGCCGATCACGAACAAAGCCTAGCGGAATAATAGGTGAAAATCGGGTGATACGCCCGAACGGTCCTCGATATACTGGGCGCATCGTTCTTCATCTCAGGAGGCTAGCGATGCGTTCCCCCCGGCTCGTCATGCTGTGCGTCGTCGCCGCGACCTGCCTAACCGGGTGCGGCGGCCAAGGAAAGAAGCCGCCGGCGGCCGGGTCGGCAGGCGCGGGCACAACCCAAGGGGCGACGACCAATCCCGCCCTCGCGTCCAACCGCCGCACGCTCTTCGACCGCCTCGGCGGGACGGCGGGCGTGACGAAAGTGATCGACGATTTCGTCGCGATCGCCGCGGCCGACCCGGCGGTGAACTTCACCCGCGCCGGCCACCCCAACGCGTGGGAGGCGACGCCGGAGAACGTCGCGCTGTTGAAGAAGCGCCTCGTGCAGTTCGTCGCCACCGCGACCGGGGGCGATCAGGAGTACACGGGCGAGGACCTCCTGACGGCCCACAAAGGCATGGGCATCACCGATGCCGAGTTCGACGCGTCGGCCGCCGCGTTGCGGGCGGCGATGGGGAAGCACGAGGTTCCCGCGCAGGAGCAGGCGGAACTGCTGGCCGTCGTGAACCGGACGCGCAGCGCGATCGTCGAGGAACAGGCGGCGCCCGCGGGCAACGACGCCGCCGGCGGCGAGGGAGCCCCGGCCGCCCCCGCGGAAGTCGGCGATGCCCCCGCGGTGGCCCCGCCGCCCGCGGACCCGGCCCAGCCGGCGCCGTCGGCGAGCGACGTGATCGAGGAGACGGAACTCGAGCCGCCCGCCCCCCGCGAGGGGGACCAACCGGTGAAGCGGGAGCCGGTGCCGCCGACAGTGGAGCAGGGCGAGTAGAGGCGGCGTCGCGATCGGAGCGGTGCGCCTGTACGCCGCGATGCGACGCAACCCGACCGCGTCCCCGTTTATGCGGCTCGCGAGCGAGCCGCATCAGACGGCGCACGATCGGGCGAACCGCACGTCATTCACCGCAAACTTGAGCGTTCCCGGCAGGAGCAGGCGCTGGCGCGTCCGACTCCCGCACCACCCGTGCGCGAACACCGACCTTCGGTCGGCGGCTAAAAGAGATCGTCGTCAGTCGCGCGAGTGGCGCAGGGGCATCATCCGCAGATATCGCACGCGCCGAAGAAAACCGCGCCGCCGCCGCGTCGACATCGTCGACTCCCGTTTGGCCGCCTCACGGCGTCGCCGGCGGCAGGCTCTGCTCCATGAAGTCGATGACGCGGCCGAGCACGGCGTAGCGGTCGACGCCGCGGAAGAAGTGGTCGGTCTCGACCCACTCCTTGCGCGTCGTCGGCGCGTCGCCGGCGGCGCGGTGCAGCGCGTCGGCCATGAACCGCGGCACGAGCTGGTCGCGCGTCACGTTCAGCAGCAGCAGCGGGCGCGGCGCGATGCGGGCGACGTGGTGGACCGGGTCGATCCGCCGGGCCGCGGCCCGCGTCTCGGGCGGCAGTTCGCCGCGGATCGGCGCCAGTAAGTCCCCGCCGCCGACGATCGACGCCATCGCGCGGACGCGCGGCTCGTGGGCGACGAACGTGACGCCGGTGATCGCGCCCCAGCTGATGCCCGCGTAGCCGACGCGCCGCGCGTCGACCTCGGGGCGGGTCAGCAGGTAGTCGATCGCCCGGCTGTAGTCGCCGAGGTACCAGGGGAAGCGGCCGGTCTCGGCGAACGTCTGCGCCCAGCCGCGGGCCGACCGCGGCTTGCGCTCGCCGCGGAGCGGGACGTCGATCGTCAGCACGACGAACCCGCGACCGGCGAACTGCTCGCCGAGCGCGACGATGTAGTTCGTCCGCTTGTTCCCGCCGCTCCCGTACTGCAGCAGCACCGCCGGCCGCCCCGCCGCCGCCGGTGCCGCGCCCTTCGGCAAATAGAGGTACGCCGGCACGCGGTCGCCGCGGATGCCGTTGAACTCGACGCGGTACCGCGTGAACGTCTCGTGCTCGACGTCGACCGCCTGCTCCGCGTCGAGCGGCGCGTCGTGGTCGACCGCGAACGGCCGGGCGTCGGCGGCCGCGGCGGCGCGCGCTGGCGCGTCGGGCTCCTCGGCGCCGCGCGCGCCGGCGGGCGCGGCGAGGACGGCCCCGAACAGCGTCGCAACGACCGTGCACATCCCAGTTAAACGCACTGCGCGAAATCTCATCTTCATTGCCAGCTCACGACAACACCCGTCGAGCCGTCCACGCCGGCCCGAGCGGGTGGCCTCGGCCTCATCTCGTCCCGACGACCGACGCGCCGCGCCGGGATCGCGCCATCATAGCGGCATCGTTCGCTATGACCGACGGGGGAACTGCCGCGGCGGCGGCGACGGCGGGTGCGCGCCTGCCTGCCCGCCCGCCGTCCCGGTCAAAGTGCGGGCGACGTCGGCGGCGCAACCCTACGCATCCGGCCGCCGTGGGTTCGGCACTTCTCGCGCGGGCGCCCCGCCCGGTCCGGGCGGGGCGGGCCGGCGGGCGCCGCTCGCCTTGAACCGCCCTTGGCGCGGTTGTAGAAGGGCGGCAATGCCCGCGGCCAACAAGGTGCTGGAGAAGATGCTCGACCGGTTGCTCGCGTCGCTGACGAGCGGCCCGAGCCTCAACTGCCGCCCGCACTCGAGCCGGCAGCGCGTCGACTTCGCGGGCCTCGCCCGCCTCGGCGACCTCTCGCCCGAGGACGCGATGCGGCGGCTGCTCGGCAACGACCGCGAGGTGAAGCTCGTCGCGCGCGTCCCCGCGCCGAAGCGCGCCGCCGGCGCGGCCGCCGCCCGCCGACGCAACGGCCGCCGCAACGGCCCGGCCGCCCACGCCCCCGACGACGAACCGAAGGACGCCCGCCTGCCCGACGACAACGGCGACAACGGCGGCGGCACCGACGCGGGCGGCGACCCGGCCGCGGCCGCGGCGGAGGAGGCGGAGAAACTACCGCCGGCCGAGCGGGCGTGGGTCGAACAGAACGCGCTGGTCACCAAGCTCCGCATCATCGCCGACGACGCCCGCACCTACGAGCAGGACACCGGCGTCCACGTCCTGCACCTGGGGTTCCCGCTGCTGAGCCTCCCGCCGGGCACGTTCGGCGGCGGCGGCGGCGCGGCGCGGCGGGTGCTGGCGCCGATCGCGTTCGGCCCGGTGGCCGTCTCGGTCGCCGGCGGCGCGGCGCAGAGCGTCCGCTTCGCCTGCCGCGGCGAGGGCCTCGTCCTCGTCGTGCCGAACATCGCGCTGCTCGCCTGGCGC
>JAUJNJ010000190.1 GCA_030448225.1 Phycisphaerae bacterium | reverse complement strand
TACGTGTGCTCGAGCTGCACGTGCGGGGCGGCCGCCAGCGCCTCCTCGGGCGTGCCGTCGCCCCAGTCGACGCGCCAGCCGGTGATCGCGTCGGCGCCGACGTCGGTCGCGCCCACGCTCATCGCGAACGGCCTGCCCTCGGTCGCGCCGCCCGCATGGATGTCGATCGCCGGCGGCACGTCGCGGACCGAGACGGCGAGCGGGGCCGCGGCGTACGTCCCGTCGGCGTCGGTCACGGAGGCGGCGATGCTCCGGGCGGCCGGGCCGTCGCCGTAGCCGTGCAGCAGCATCGCGGGCGCCGAACCGGCGAACGCGGCCGAGCCGGCGGCGCCGACCGCGCCGACGTCGACGGACGACGACGCCGTGGCCGCCGGGGCGGTCACGGACACGTGCTCGAACGCCGACGCGTTCGGCACGTCGCTCGTGCCGCCGGTCACGGCCAGGCCGACGCTCACGCCCGCCGGCAGCGACAGCGTCTGGGCGCCCTTGTACGTCCACGTCCCGCCGTCGGCCGACGTGAACATCGAGAACCGGTCGCCCGAGCGCTCGATCTTCAGCCACGGCGGGGACGCGTACTCGACGTTGCTGGCGTAGGCCGCTGCGCCGTCGGCGTCGCGCCGCACGGCCTCGAGGACGCCGGATGGCGAGAACCCGAAGAAGACGTGGCGCGCGCCCGCGCCGGTCCCGTCGCGGACCATCAGGCCCGCCCGCGCGGCCCAGTCGGAATGTCCGACCGACGCGACGCGGGCGACGATCGCGCCGTCCCCGGTCATCGGCTTGTAGTGGAAGTGGAACGCGTCGGCGGTCCCGCGGATGCCGCCCCCGGCCCCGCCGGCCCCGCGGACGGTGCGGGTGCCGGTCTCCTGCACCGCGCCGTCGCCCCAGTCGACCGACCAGTGGCCGACGGCCGCGTCGCTGTCGGCCGCGAGGTTCAGCGTATAGGCGGAGGCCTCGTCGACCGACGCCGCGCCGCTGAGGGCCGGGCTCGCGGTCAGCAGCAGGCGCCGCTCGAGTGCTTCCACGGCGTGGCGGGCGGCAAGGCGGACCGCGTCCTGCCCCTTCGGGCGGGCGGCGAACGCGCGCAGACCCCGGGCCAGTGGTGCGAACAACTGCATGAGCGATCCTCCGTGACCGGGCGGTGCGACGACAGCCGTGTCGTGAAGACGTGGAAGGGGAGACCGACGACGTGCCCCCCGCGGCCGGAACGTATCGAGCGGCGCGCGGAGCCGTCAAACGAAATCGGAACATTAATACGGCGGTGCGGCGCGGCCCGCTCGTGCTCGCCGCAGCAGGCGTCAATCCTGCGGCCGGGCACGCTTGTGGTGGGACGGAACCTGGCACCCTTCAAGGGATGCCGGCGTGGCATCTCGCCGCGCCGGCGGAGCCGGCCGCCAAGGGCAGGTCTCGACCGTTAACGTCGGCGTTCTAAGACGGCGAGTAGCTGGACGCGCTGCTTCTACGTGCCGAGCGCCGACGAGGCGGAGTTGCAGGGAATCATGGACGTGATCGAGGGACGCGGGTGCGAGCGGCGGAAGGGCGGCGACAACCGGATTCGCAGACGCGCGCCAGCGGCGGAAGCCGACGAGTTCGTCGACTCGGGAGACGACCGTGGCGTGCCTCGGCGACCGCTTCGCCGGATTCGGCTCATGGACGCTGAACCGGAGCGGGGGCGACCACGGTCAATCCCGCCTGCACTGCGCATTGCACGCCGTAGCCTTACGGGCGCAACGCAGCACGTCGCAGGCCCCGTACCCGTACCCGAACGCCTCCCCGGGCACCCCCGTAATAGGCGTTGGAGCGGCCGTCGCTCCCTCGCCCGGATGGACCGATGGGGGGTGCGCGTGCGATCGTCATTCGCAGCTGGAGTCGTGGTGGCGCTCGCGTTCAACCGGCACGTCCGACGCCTGATCCGGGACGCGAACGCCAAGGCGCGGACGCTACCCGCGCCGGACGGCGACGGCGCTTCGCCTCCGGTCGGCCGTCCGTCCGACGCCACGCTGCTCAAGGAGTGGGAAGCCCGGCACAACGCCGGCGTCCAGTTCCAGGCGCAGTTCATGACGTTGGGCACGATCATCGCGACGGCGATGACGGCGGGGCTGGCGTACGTGATGAACATCGAACCGGCGCACAGGCAGGTCTACCCGCTCGCCTCGCTGTCGTGCGTCGCGGGCGCCTTCACCCTCGGCTGCGTCATCGCGCAGGGAACGGTCGGCCGGTACCGTCGCCGGCTGAACACGCTCGCCAAAGAGCTTTCCTTCCCGGAGCAGAACGAGTTGGGGGCGTTGCAGGTGTCGCTCTGGGTCGGCGCGGCCTGCGGCCTCGTCTTCATCTCGGTCACCGCCGGCGCACTGGCGGACGCCCGGCAAGGCGAGGAGCCGAGCCACCCGGGCAGTCCCGATCCCCGTCTTGTTCAGCCGGGGCTCCGGCCGCGGTAGGCGCACGTCGGGCTCGGCGTGGTGCTCAGCCGCCGGCGTCGACGTGCCACGGTGAGAAACTTGTGGCGGCGTTGCGACAGGCCGATGCTCGACCGCCGCTCGCGCCGTCGCCTTCGACGGTCCGCCCGCGACGCGTGCCGCGGCGACTGTCGCCGGGCCCGGATCGCTGCCGCGTCACCCGCGTGTGCTTCTTTCGGCGCCCCGCCTATGGGGGGCGCTGACGGGAACGACGAACCGCCGCCGGGGCGGCGCGGCCGCGCAGCGGCGGCGGCCGTCTCACCAGCCGAACTTCGCGCCGATCGTCTCGTGCGCCTCGACCCGCCGGAGCACGAAGTCGTCACGTAGCCCGGCCGCGACGTCGGGGTTCACCTGGATCGTGACCCAGTGCCGGCCGGGGGTCGCGGCGGCGGCGGGGACGGCGAGCTGATGGAACTCCGGGTGTCCCGGCACCGGCTCTTCGTCGTCGATGAAGCCGACCGGTTCGGGGAGCGTCGCGCCGGGGGTCCAGTCCCAGAAGACCGGGTGCTTCCGGCCCCCGAACACCTCGACCTCCGTCGTCGTCAGCCGCAGGCCGACGGGCCCGGTCCCCTGCGGGGCGGACGTGATCGTGACCGGCAACTGCAACAGCAGGCCCGCGAACTGCGCGTCCATGAACACGCCGGGGGTATCGCCCAGGTGGAGCGAGCCGCTCCAGATCACGTAGTACCGGTATGACTCTGCCATGTCGTCCTCCCGTAAAACACGCGCACACGCACGTGGCGACCTCGCCAGTCAGGCCATCCGCGGACCCAACGCCCGCTCGTCAGCCGATGGGGACAGCGGGTGCGAACAATCGTCCCGCGGGTACGAGTCGCGCAATAACCGCAGCGGTCGCACCCTCTCCGCGAGCGACGGCTCGATCATGGTGCCGACGCAGCCCGCACGCGCTCGTGGCCGTCATCGGTGACGGGACCCAAGCCGCAGGACCGGGCGCAACCGAAGCACCCAAGACGAAGCGTGCGACTCGTCGATACTGTCCCTTAAAAACAAGACTTGCTGGAAGACGACCGGCCAACAGATCCGGACAACCACATGGACAAATCACTTAAAAACGTAAAAGAATTGACAGAGCAAAGACAAGGCCACCGAGAAACAGTCACAAAAAC
>JAUJNJ010000189.1 GCA_030448225.1 Phycisphaerae bacterium | reverse complement strand
TTCGATATTGTGCCCTCACCAGCTACGCTTACGATTCCAGCCGGCGTGGGCCCTGGAGCCGGCTTGGTCCGCGCTGTCGGGCCTGGGTTGGTTCGTGCTGGTGTTACTCGGGGCGCGTCTCCGCCGGCAGAAGAAACGGACATAGCCGATGACGGAAAGCAACACCAAGGCCGCCGAACGCCCGGGGGATCGTTTCCCGCCGCCGGAACAGGCCGTTCTGAACTACGTCGTGAAGGCGTCCAAAGCCGACCGCCTGGAACGATCGCTTTGGGCGCTCTTTCAGCGCATCTCGTTGTTTCTGCGGCCGTGGAAGTGGGAGATCATCTCGGCGGCGACGTGCCTGACGTCCGCCGCAATCTTTATCTTCGTCCTAGGGCCGTACCGGCGCGAGCACTTTCAGATCTGGTTTCTGTGTCTCGCCGGCTGTCTATCCGGCGCGGCTTGGTTTCTCTTCCTGCGCTTCCGCGCGCGGTCGCACGTTCCGGTCCGATGGCAAGGCGCGCTCTTCGTGTTGACGCTTATCACCACGGCCTGTCTCGCGGTGTTCTTGCTCCGGGTGCAGACTGTGCTCCACCCGCCTGAAGGCACGTTCAACAGCTTCTTCGACGACACGACCTACCGGTACAACGGCCGGTGGGCGATGCGGGTCTTCCCGTGGGCCGTCGCGTCGCTGGCGGTCCTTGTGGTGACGTGGGTCGGCGAGGTGGTTTTGCGGCGCTGGCGCGGGCGCCGGCCGGCCGCGGGCCGCTTGCCGCCGCGCGGCCGCTCCTGAATAATCTGCCCCTTCGCGAACGAGGAGCATCCCGATGGCCGAGCAGCAGCAGCAATTCCGCACCGAAAAAGATTCCATGGGCGAGATGAAGGTCCCCGCCGACGCCTACTACGGCGCGTCGACGGCCCGGGCCGTGGAGAACTTCCCGATCTCCGACCTCCGCTTCAACCGCCGGTTCATCGCCGCGATGGGGCTGATCAAGTGTGCCTGCGCGGAGGTGAACTACGGCCTGGGGCTCTTCGACGAGCGGCGGATGACGCTCATCCAGCAGGCGGCGCAGGAGGTGATCGACGGGAAGCTCGACGACCAGTTCGTCGTCGACATCTTCCAGACCGGCAGCGGCACCGCGACGAACATGAACGCCAACGAGGTGATTGCCACCCGCGCCAACGAGATCGCCACCGGCACGCGCGGCGGCAAGGACCCGGTGCACCCCAACGACCACGTGAACCAGGAGCAGAGCTCCAACGACGTGATCCCCACGGCGATGCACGTCGCGGCGGCCGTGGCGGTCAAGGAGTCGCTCGTGCCGGCGCTGGCGTACCTCGAGCAGAAGCTGTCGGAGAAGTCGCAGCAGTTCGACGACGTCGTGAAGATCGGCCGCACCCACCTGCAGGACGCGACGCCGATCCGCCTCGGCCAGGAGATCAGCGGCTACTGCTCGCAGGTTCGCCAGTCGGTCGAGCGCGCCGGCAAGGCGATCAACGCGCTGCGCGAACTGCCGCTCGGCGGCACCGCCGTCGGCACCGGGATCAACTCGCATCCGGAGTACGCCCGCCAAGCGGTGAAGGTGATCGCCGAGCGGACCGGCATCGGCTTCGTCGAGGCGGCCAACCACTTCGAGGCGCAGGCGGCGAAGGACGGGATCGTCGAGGCCAGCGGGTGCCTCAAGACGATCGCCGTCTCGCTGTCGAAGATCGCCAACGACGTCCGCTGGCTCGCCAGCGGCCCGCGGTGCGGCATCGGCGAGATCGGCATCCCCGCCACCCAGCCGGGCAGCAGCATCATGCCCGGCAAGGTGAACCCGGTGATGAGCGAGATGGTGCTCCAGGTGTCCGCCCAGGTGATCGGCAACGACGCGACGATCACGTTCGCCGGCTCCGGCCTCGGCAGCACGTTCGAGCTCAACGTGATGATGCCGGTGATGGCGTACAACCTGCTGCAGTCGATCGAACTGCTCGCCAGCGCCGCCCGCGTCTTCGCCGACCGCACGGTCGTGGGGATGGAGGCCAACCGCGAGCGGTGCGAGAGCCTCGTCGAGCAGAGCCTGGCGATGTGCACGTCGCTCGCCCCGCTCGTCGGCTACGACAAGGCCGCCGACATCGCCAAGGAGAGCTTCAAGACCGGCAAGACCGTCCGCGAGATCGCCCGCGAACGAAAGCTGATGGACGAGGCGGCGCTGACCAAGGCGCTCGACGCCCGCCGAATGACCCAGCCCCAGGCGGACATGGTCGGCAGCGGCGGGGGATGATAGAGCGGGCCGCCGTTCACCGCGCCGTGACCTGCCACGGGTCGATGCCCCGCCGCGCCTCGATCGGCGGGACCGTCGCCACGTGCGCGTCGTGGTAGAGGTAGCTCGACCCGGTCGACGCAACGTGGCGGTACGGCTCGACGGTCCGCCCGCGGTCGCCGTACTCCATGTGTAGTGCGCGGCGTTCGCCCGCTTCTCGCCGGCGACGGATCCCGCCCGAGACCAAGCTCGGTCGCACGCGTCGGGAGCGGGCCGCTTCAGCGGCGGGCCGCCGGGGTCGCCAGGCGCGGGGCGGGCGCGTGCGGAACGTCCTTGCGGTCTGGCCGGTAGTCCGGGAGGATACCGCTCCCATCTCACCCCGGAGGATCATGATGAAGCGTTCGCTCTCGGCCCTCATCACGTGCGCCCTGTCCCTCGCCGCCGCGCCCGCACTCTTCGCGCAGGAGGCGAAGCCCGCCGCCCCGAAGGGGGAGGCGAAGCAGCCCGCCGCCGCCGACAAACCGGCGGCGGCCAAGGCCGACCCTTGCGTGCCGCAGCGGAAGAGCCCGGAGCGCCACGAGCAGTTCATGAAGGACAAGGCCGCCGCGCTGGCGAAGGGCCCGGTCCACCTCGTGTTCGTCGGCGATTCGATCACCGACGCGTGGCGCCGCGGCCCGCAGCACGAGCTGTTCGTCGAGCGGTGGGGGAAGCACAACCCGTACAACATCGGCATCAGCGGCGACGAGACGCAGCACGTCCTGTGGCGCATCGAGCAGGGGGAACTCGACGGCATCAAGCCCAAGCTCGTGGTCCTGATGATCGGCACGAACAACATCGGCAACCGCAACAAGATGACCGCCGCCGAGACCGCGCGCGGCGTCGGGTGCGTCGTCGAGGCGATCAAGGGCAAGCTGCCGGAGTCGAAGGTCCTGCTGCTCGGCGTCTTCCCGCGGGCGGCGAAGCCGACCGACCGGTTCCGCCCGATGATCGCCGAGATCAACCAGACGATCGCGAAGCTCGACGACGGCGGCAAGACGGTGCGGTACCTCGACATCTCGGACAAGTTCCTCGACGCCGAGGGCAACCTCCCGAAGGACGTCATGCCCGACGCCCTGCACCCCAACGCCAAGGGGTACGTCATCTGGGCCGACGCGATCGACCCGGTCATCGCCGAGATGATGAAGTGACACGTCGAGACGAGCCGTGCTGAGAACGTCTTTCAGGCGCCTGGAGCGGGAGCGTGGCGCGGGCGTTATCGCCGGGGTTCTCTGTCAAGAAGCGGGCGGGACGCCGCGCCACACTCGGTCCGGCGATTTTAGGAACACCTACATCTACTGGTTCGGTGTACTTCCTGCGCGGACACGGGCCGCGAGGCGGCGAA
>JAUJNJ010000031.1 GCA_030448225.1 Phycisphaerae bacterium | reverse complement strand
GCGGGGGGGCGCCTAGCTTCGCGGGGGGTCGCGCAGCGGTTGGGGGGCGGGGCCCCCCCAAAAAACGGGGGGGCGCCAAACACCGCGCCGCGAGCCCCCGCGCCGTTGCGGGGGGGCGCCCGCAACGGCGCGTTTGGAAGCGTTCGCAATGTCGTCGGCGACTGCGCGACGGCATCCGGCCGAGTCGGCGTGCCGTCGCACGGGCGATCGCGACTGCCGCCTAATCGTCCGTGCGTGCAGCAGGGCGGCGCCGATTGCGTCGTCGCGCGAGAAGCCCGGTGCTCGAGAGTAGCAGCAGGCCGACCGAGCCCGGCTCGGGGACGGGGTTGATCACGCGCACCTGGATCATGTCCGCGGTGTCGTTGTAGAAGACCTGCAGGGCGTCGGCCGTGTACAGCTCGCCCGTCCCGAGTTCGAAGCCCGCGGGATCGGTCGCGGCCGCGCTCGTGCCCGGCTGCACGTTGTTGTTGAGCACCACCGTGTCGAAGATGCCGGCGCGGTCGGCCGTGTAGTCGGCGATCGTGTAGAGGCCGGCGGCGGGGGAGACGAGTTGCAGCGCGTCGGTGGTGGTGCTCATGAGCACCGCGCCGTTCACGACGTTCAGGAGGTCGCTCACCGCGCCGGGCCCGGTCTCGACGAGGAACGTGCTGTTGTCGCCGAAGACGACGTTGCCGCCGTCCACGTTGAGGGTGCCGACGCTGGCGCCGGGCGCCAGGATCGCGTCGCCGTTGGCGGGGGTGGCGCCGCCGGCGACCGAGACGGCCTGACCGGGCGCGAGGAAGATCGCCTCGCCGGCCGCGTGCGTGCCGCCGAGCGTGCCGCCGGAGTTGACGGTGTAGCCGTTGACGCGGGCGCCCGCGGACCCGTGGGCGTTATTGACGAGCAGCGTGCCGCGGGTGACGGTCGTCGCGCCGCGGTACGAGTCGGCGTCGCCGTCGAAGACCTGAGTCCCAGTGCCGGCCTTGGTGACGCTGCTGGTGCTGTTCGCCTGCTGGGCGATGAAACCCGTGTGCACGGCCCGGGGCAGGTTGTTGCCGCCGATGCCGATGGTGTAGGGGGCGGTGCCGGTCCCGCCCGCGCCGATCGTGACGTCACCGGCGCCCTCGAGCGACCCGAGGGTTCCGCTCGGCGCGCCGCCGATGCCCTGGAAGCGGGCCGTGCCGCCCTGCTCGAGGATCAGTCGCGTGTTGCCGGGCGTGCCCGTGTCGGAGAAGTAGACGGCGCCGCTGCGCACGGTGGTCGGGCCCTGCCCGCCGGTTCCGATCTCGTACCGGATGCCGCCCGACGACTGGTTCAGCGTGCCGGCGAGCACGTCGACCGCGCCGGCGGCGAACGAGACGGTGGCCGCGCCGGTGATCCGCACGGTGCCCGTGCGCTCGCCGACGGCGGTCGTGTCGCTCAGGCTGTCACCGGCGGCGATGCCGGCGCCCGGGATGTTGATCGTCACGGTGTGGCCGATCGCGTTCACGTTGGAGTTGATCGAGAACGTGTCGCCGGTCGTGGCGGCGAACGTCGCGCCGTTCTCGCCGACGATGATGCCGGTCCCCGGCGCGGGCAGTTCGGTGCCGGCCGCCTTGCCGCCCTGGCCGTTGAACGTGCGGCCCGACCCGTCGTTGGTCAGCACCGCGTCGGTGACCGTCGCGGGCGTCGAGTGGTTCAGCGTGATCGTGTTGGCACCGTTGGTCGCCACGTTCTGCGACCGGTCGCCGCCGGCAACGGTGAAGATCGCCGCGTCGCTGACCTGCTCGTCGAGCCGGGCGATGTTGTTCGTCTCGATCCGGACGATCGAACCCGGCACGGTGTTCAGCGACTGCTGGTTCGCCGGCGGCGTCGCGGCGACGATGCCGTTGGCGTTAGTGATGCGGGTGATCGCGCCGGACGAGTGGGTGATGGTGCCGACGCCGGCGAGGCCGAAGTTGTCGTTGAGGATCAGGACCGCGCCCGCCTCCAGCAGGACGTCGCCGTTGATCGAGGCGGCGTTGCCGATGTCGAGGCCGCCGTTGGCGCGAACGGCGACCGGCACCGGCGCGTTGCCCTGACTGCTGGCGGGGCTGAGCTGGATCGTGCCGCTCTCCACGACGAACCGGTTCACGGCTCCCCAGGGCTCGTTCGACTCGTTGAGCTGCACGTTGCCGCCGGGGACGCCCGCCGACGACGTGCCGCCCAGACCGACGATGCCGACCTGCAGCGGGTTGCCCGTGGCGGACGCGAAGGCGACGCGCCCGGCGCCCGTGCCGTTGCCGAGGACGAGCGTGCCGCCGGCGAAGCCGAGCAGCGGGATGTCGGTCGTCGCGGCGTCCGCGTCGGCACCGTTGACCGTGATGGTCGCCGCCGCCCCGGCGGTGGCGCCGGCGAACGTTCGGCTCGTCCGGTTGAGGGACGGGCGGTCGTTGGTCAGGCCGCTCCAGGGGGTCCCGGTGCCGATCGTGATGTTGTTGTCGGTGAAGTTCGTCGCCAGGCCGAGGTAGTACTGCGCGGTTGTCCGGTCGACGCCGGCGGGGGTCGCCGTGCCGCCGGGGGTTTCCTGAGCGATGTTGGCGCCGGGGGAGATGGTGGCGCTGCCGCCCGTCGAGTTCAGCGCCGCGAGTTCTTCGCTGTCGCCAGCGATGACGGTGTTCTCGGGTACCTCGAACGAATCGCCGGCGTGCGGCAGGCCATTGAGCGTGACCTGCCCGAGGTTCTCGAGGAACACGGGGCCGGCGGCCGCCTGGGCGGTGCTGGTCGTGTAGAGGAACAGCGCGTCGTTCACGGTGACGAACGCGGTGCCGAGCCCGCGCGGCACCCGCATGTCGAACGTGCCGCCGCCGATGACTTGAATGCCGTCCAGCGACCCGGAGAGCGGGTTGTCCACGCTCACCAGCGCCCGCGGGCCGACGCTCAGGGTGAACAGCGCCTCGGGCGCGTTCATCTGGATCTTGTTCAGGTTGAACGACGCGTACTCGCCGGCGCCGGGGTTCTCGGCGGCGAAGTTGACGCGGGGCGTGTTGAACGTGGTGACGCCGTCGACGTTGATCGTCGGCCCCGCGCCGCCGCCCGAGGTGCGGTCGCTGCGGAGCGTGTTACCGTTGTTCTCGGTCGTGCGGAACACGAGGTTAGGGAGGTTGACGACTGAGTTCTCGGCGCCGTCGAAGTCGACGGCGTTCGTGTTCTGGATCGTGAGCGTCCCCGTGTTCTGGTAGCCGCCGCCGGTGCCCTGCGCCTGGAAGTCGACGCGCTGGGTGCCGTTGACGGTGACGCCGCCGGACCCGAGGACCGGGCCGTCGAAGTTGATGACGTTGCCGGTGGTGCCGATCGTCAGGAGGCCGGCGCCGCCGTCGACCGTGGCGCTGGTCTCGAAGTCCACCTGCCGGCCGCCGGCGGTGTAGAAGAGGTTGGAGACGAGGAGCGTGCCGCCCTGGAAGTCCGGGTCGAAGTCGCCGGTGCCGCTCTCGTTGAAGTTCAGCGTATTGATCGTGTAGGGCCCGGGGTTGTCGGTGCCATTCAGGTTGACGTTGATGACGCCGTTGTTGCCGCCGGGGCCGAAGTTGAGGGTGACGACGTCGTCCAGGGTGCCGTCGTCGATGACGCCGTCGTTGTTCACGTCCTCGTCCGGCACTTCCGCCGGACTCCACGGCGTGGCCGGCGGCGTCGTGCCGACGGTGCCCCAGTCGTAGGTGCGTTCGGTTCCGGCGGCGACCGAGTTCCGGTCAAGGGTCGCCGAGTAGTCCGTGGCCGCCGCGGGCCGGCCGAGGCTTAGGGTCCCCGCCAGCGCCGCGGCCGCAATCATCGCCGCGCGCCGCCCGCGCACGGTCGTATCGTTGTTCTCCCGCTCCATGAACCGCCTCCAGATGTGTCGACGAACCCGGCGCGTGCGTCGCAGTGCGACGCGTGCGCGGGGCCGTCGGTCTACGTCGAATGCAGAACCCCCGGCGACGAGAACGTCCCCCGCCTGCCGACATGTCGGGCGCACTTTCACGCGGCGCACCCCCGGGCCGCGACCAGCATGATGGCCTACCGGAATAGCAGGACGTTGTTCGGGTCGTGAGCCTGGCTGCGCGGGATGTAGTCCGCGTGGCCGTCGAGGAACGTCACGTTCCCGCGGCGGTCGACGTTGCGCTGCCAGTTATTGTTGTCGTCCGGGAGGATCCGCTGGCGGTCGTGCCGGATCGACAGCTTGTCGTTCGGCGGCCGGCCCGTTGTGCCGATGATCACGTCCCACCCGCCGTCGTTGATCGTCCGCTCGTCCTCCTCGCCGATCATCACCTTCTCGGACGAGTTCTTGACCCGCGACAGCGTCAGCGAGCGCGGCGGCGAACCGGCGATCGGCATGATCTCCTTGTTGACGACGTAGCTGTAGAAGTAGGGCCCCGTCGTCGTCGGGTTGTTGCCGTTGAGCGGGTGTTCCGCCCAGTTGTCCGAGGGGCAGCGGAGGACCGCTTCGTTCACCGGCGCGCCCAGGTAGCGGGCGACCGCCGAGTCGTTGATCCGCCGGCCGGGCAAGGGCCGCTTTTGCCAATAGATCCAGTCGTACCACTTCGGGCCGTTGCCGCGCGACGCGTTCGCTGGCGGCAGCTTCCCCTTGTTGTCGTTCGCGTACATCACGAACGCCAGGCCGAGTTGTCGCATGTTGCTCATGCACTGCACGCGGTACCCATTCTCACGCGCGCGGCCGAGAGCGGGCAGCAGGATGGACACCAGCAGGGCGATGATACCAATGACAACCAACAGCTCGACGAGCGTAAACCCTTTTCGACGCTCGTGCGGCGGGCGGCGGAGGCAGTTCAAGGTGCTCATGCGTGGTGCTCCTTGCGGGAAGAGGTGATGGGCGAAATGATGGCGCGAAGGCATCGCGCAGATGGAGACGTGGGCGGCCGGCCGGCAACAGACGACGCGGCGACGGCGGCAGCAGCCGCCTCAGCGAACGAGGTGACGGTAAATAGCGACCCCGGCGGTTCCGCCGGCGCGATCAGGAAGACGACGATCTGGGCGAACGGGCGGGTTCCCTCCTGCCGCCCTTCGCATTTAAAACGACTGCGAACCGATGTGAATCATGCAACTCGTCCGGCCCTCCAAGGCCCGGATGAGTCAGTCTCCACCCGTCGCACCGGACCGGCGCGTTGGGAATCGACGTCCGCCATTTTGCGCACGGGGGGTGACTTCATGCAAGCTGTTTATCAGATTTTTTGGCACTGGATGCGCAAGTCTCATCAGCTTCCAATGCTAACCGCCTGCCGGCGACGGCACAGATCATCCAGTGTGACGTCGACCACACCGCCGTGACAACTCTCATCTGCGTCGCCGAACATCCCCGCGAATAGTCTGCACCGAAACCGGTGGCCCGGCGAGAGCGCGCGACGTCACACAACCACGACGTCCCCACAGTGCGCCGCGAGTTGCCGACGGTGAAACGTCGAAACGGTGAAACGGCTCGCGGCGGAGCGGGCGCCGCGGGCGATGCGGATCAGAAATCAGAGGGCCTGTCTGCCATTCTCTGACGGTCCCGGGCGGCGCTTGAGGGCCTGCGACGGGGCATCCACTGCGAGGTCTCAGGAAGAGGCGAAGGTCCGACACTGCCGGCAGAACCTTGCCGGCGAACGGACTGCGATGTGATTTAGAGTAACGTCGACGATCGCAATATGAGCCCGTCTGATGGACGGACCGGCGTTCAACGGCCGGGCAGCGGCGGGACTGCCATCGCACCAGGAGGAAGGCGGCTAACCGCCGTGACGGAGATCCCCCCACGTCACGTGAACCGCCGTAAGGCCGACGAGGACGGCGGTCTCCGCGCGGAGGACGCGGCCGCCGAGCACCCAGGGCCGGGCGCGGGCCGCGAGGCGGTGTCGCTCGGCTTCGGAGAAGCCGCCCTCCGGGCCGACGAGCAGGACGATCCGCCGCGGCGGCGCGGCCGGGGCGGGCGCTGTCACGTCGCTGCGGTCGTCGAGGCACAGGCGCAGGTCGATCGTCGCCAGCCACGGCGACGCGAGGAACGCGTCGAGGGCGGTCGGCGCGAGCAGGTGCGGGAGCGACGACCGCCGACACTGCCGGGCGGCCCGCGCGACGTGCCCCCGCCACGCGTGGGCCTGCTCGGGGTCCACGGCGGCGGCGGGCCCGGCGTGGTCCGTCAGGAGCGGACGATCCGCCGCACGCCCAGCTCCGTCGCCTTCTGCACCACGACGTGCATGCTGCCCGGGCGAGCACCGCGCACGCGAGCGTCAGGTCGATGGTCGGCCTGGCGACCGGCTCATCCGCTCGTACGCGACGCGCGGGCCGCCCTTGTCGTCGTACTCCGACAGGCTCGCCCGAAAGAAGTCCCCCGACCCGTCGCGGACGGTGAACGCCTCCTTCGCGTTCACCTCCGCATCCGCAGACGCTTTGCTGCGCCGCGGTCGAAGCGGAACGGCGCGTCGAGCGTCAGCGCGCGGGGATCGCCAGCGGCTCGTCGCCGAAGCGCGCGTCGTATCGGGCGATCGCCGCGCGTGCGGCTGCGGTTTCGGTTGTGGCGGCGGCGGCGGCGGCGGTGCGCCGCTCGAACGGGCGGGACGGGGGCGGGCATCCTGTTGCGGAGGTTTGGCCATGAGCAGGGTACTGCACCGCCAGTGTACGGCTCGCCGAACAAGCGGAACAGAGACGCGCCTCCCGCCGCGCGCACCTGAGGGCGGTCCGCTCTTCACCCTCACCTCAGCCCGCGGCCGCGTTCAGGTGAAAGTGTCGAAGTCGGCAGCGTTCGGGAACGTGAACACGCGCGGCCCCCGCAACCATCGGGCTCGGGTCCGCACGGAAAACTTCGAGTCTCGCCAGTCGGTCGTCGTCCCAACCGCGTGTCAAGCGAGCGGCGGCGACGAGCGCGCAGGCTTAGTCGCCGCAGGCGGTCGTCGGGATGCGCGGCCGCGCGGCCGCCACGGCGTCCCAGCGGTCGTCGGACGTCCACATCGTCGTCTCGTCGACCGCCGCGATCGCCGCGGCCACGGCGTCGGCGTGGAGTTCCGCGGCCGCGGCCATCGTGGCGAGCGTGCCGGCGAGTTCGACGCCGGCAGCCGCCTGCATCGCGAGCCGGGCGCGCCAGCGCAGCGGTGAGCGGGTCGGCCACCAGGGCCGCCAGGACCGCGCGTGCCGACGGCAACAAGTGCGTGCGGTTCGACGTCGCCGACCCAGCGCGGCCACGGCGGCGCGGACGGCTCGTCGGTTGGGCAGGAGTCGCCCGACCGCCTCGCCGACCCGCTCGGCCTCCCGCCCCGCGTAGGTGGCGAAGACGGCGGCGGCGGCGGCGGCCGACTCGTCCGGCGCGGCCGAGCCCATCGCGCAGCTTGCCGCCGGCATGAGGACCCGCTCGGCGTCGGACACCGGCAGCGCCGCCCGCTGCAACACGTCCAGTCGCAGCTTCGCGTCGCCGTGCTCCAGCAGTTTGGCCAGCAACCCCGCGAGCCGCCGGTTCCCCGGCGTCCAACCGCTCGGCCGGCACGCGGACCACGCCCGCGGCCAGGTCGGGGTCCGGGTCGGCCGCCGCGTCGTACAGCCGCGACCAGGTCAGCGGGCGGTCGAGGAAGTTCCACAGCGCCCGCAGCAGGGCGACGCGCACGTCGCGGTGCAGCTTGACCCGGCCGTCGCTCATCGCGACGAGCTCGTCCCACGCCTCGGGCGTGCGCAACTCGCCCAGCAGCCGCACGACCTCTTCGCGACCGTCACCTTCTCCGTCGGCACGCCGCGCAACAGCGACACGCAGCCGCCGGCGGCATCTCCAGGAGGGCGGCCCGTAAGCGCGTAGATCGCGACCCGCGCGGTCGTCTTGCAGGGCCGCGACGAGCCGCCGGCACGCCGCACCCCGCGTCGAGCCGGCCCAGCGCGCGGAACGCCGCGTCGCGCAGGGCGGGTTTGCGGTTGCGCGCGTCGGCGAGGTGGATCAGACGGGTCGGGGGCACGTCGGGCCGCGGCGAGTTGGTCGATCGCCGTCAGGACCGCCGGCGTGTCGCGGTTGACGTCGCGGTCGAGCGTCTCGGCGAACGTCGCCTGCTGGGCCGGCGTCCAACGAAAAAACCGGACCGCAGCGGCAGCACGAACCGCGTCCGGCCGGTGCTGAACCGCCCGGCGTACGCGCGCGGCGGCCCAAGAACGGGGTGATCAGGTTCTGCGCGCGGCGGTGGAGGTAGTCGTAGACGACCCGCTGAGTCGCCCAGCTCGGGTCGCGGGCGAGCAGCAGCGGGACCAGTCGCGCCACGCGGTCGCGTCGGTGCTCGTTCAGCAGCGACAGCGCATCCGCGGCGAGCGACGCGTCGCCCGGCTCGTACAGGACGTTCTCGAGAATGTCCGCCAGTCCGTCGAACACGCGCAGGCGACGGCCCAGGCTCCGGCGCCGCCGCCAGGAGTTGCGGGCGTCGCTCCCGCGTTTCCCACGATTCGAGCACCGGCAGCAGGAGGGCGCACCCGGCGGACGTCGTCATCGCTCAGGCGGTCGCCCAACCCGTACAGGCTGACCTTGACGCGCGCTCGCGGACGAGCGTCGCCATCCACTCGGCTGACCACGCCGGGTGGAACGGCAGGAGGTTCATCACCAGCCCCTCGGCCGCGGCGGCGGTGAGGAAGGAAAGGTCGGCCGGGTCGAGCGCCTGGCGGATGATCCGGCCCAGGCCGTCGAGGTGCACCGATCGCCACCGTCCCGGCGGCAGGGCGGCCAGACCCTCGACGGCGGCCATGCACCGGGTCCTGCTCGTTGCGGCGGGCGAGGACGAACGCGATCAGGTCGGCCAGCCGATCGGGGTGGAACCTCGGCGCACGCGGCCAGCGCCGCGATGGCCGCCGCGCGTACCCGGGGTCGGGGGCTGCGGACGAACGGGTCGAGGCTTGCCGCGGCGTCGTCCCACGGCAGGAACGACGCGTACGGCGCGCGCCGGGCGCGTCGACAGCGCGGGCAGGCCCAGGTGCCGTCGGCCCCTCCGCCGCACGTCGCGGGGCAGCAGGGCGACGACGTCGGGATCGATCGCCCCGTCCGGCCCGCGCCGAGGCCGCAGGCGTCGTACAGGTCGGTGCGGCGGGAAGCCGGCACCCGGCGCAGCCACCGCTCGGTTGAGCCGAGCAGGTGCGGCCGACGTTCGGCGAGCGCGCGTAGCCGGCCGGGTTCCAACCGATCGGCGACGGGTCCGAAATCGAGCGTTAGCCTGTCGTCAGTGCCCGTGCCGCAAGGTCGGCGACGTCGTCGGGGCGGCGATGGCCAGCATCCCGAGGGCGAGCATGCCGGGCGACGCGTGTCGGGCGAGGAGCCGGACGAGCCGTAGTGCGGCGTCCGGCTGTGCGTCGCCGAGCGGCGGCAGCACGGCGTTCGCCTGCCAGAGAAGCCGCGCGTCGAGCTGTTCGACGGCGGCCGCGCGGGCTTCGACGCCGCGGCGGCGGCGTGCGGGTGGTGGCGGGCGAGGGCGGCCCTGGCGGCGCGGTCGGCGGCGGCGTCGGCGAACCGGCCGGCGTGCCGCGCCACGCACGCGGGGGAGCTGAAGGGCAGCAGCCGGGCGAGGTCCGGGGTGAGGCCGGACTTCACCGCGGCGTCGAGGAAGTCGTCGATCGGGACCTGTCGCCCCGCCGCGCCAGTCGACCCAGCAGCGTGCGCCGCACGGCGGCCGTCGCGGCTTCCAGCCGCGACGCGCGCCTGTCGGTCGTCGCACACGACGGCCGCCACCTTGATCGCCAGTCCCCAGACGTGAGCGGACGGGTCCCCAGCGCGCGCAGGACGTGCTCGCCGTCGCGGCTTCCGTGGCACGCCTGCGCCGCGAGCCGCCGCTCGTACGACGTCCCCGTCTCCAACTCGCGGAGCACCTGTGCGCCCGACGGGTCGGCCCCGGCCTTTCGCCCGAACGTCACCATGCGCGCCATTCGGCCGTGGTGGTCGAGCGTTTCGAGTTGTTGCAGCACCCGCTTTGGTGGCCGTCAATTCATTCCTCCCATCCGTCGGCCGACGCGTGCTCGACCAGAGTTCGACGAAATAGACGCCGGTCCGCACAAGAGGCGGGCGGCGCTCGTCTCAGAGTACCTCGTACGCACGTACTTTACCGCACGTGATGCGCCCCGCGAACACTTCCGCACACGGACCGATCGTCACCGGTTCGCGCCGCACGCTAAACGAGAAACTCTTCGCCCAGGCCCCGACGGTGAGGGCGGAGCTGAGCAGGGCGAGGTGAAGCCGGTCGAGCGGATCGCCAAGGCGGAGCCGCTCGGACCGTAGAGCGTGGGTAGGAGGAGGTAGAAGCCGACGCCCGCGACGGCGACGCACGCGGCGGTGGCAACCAGCAGCGGGGCGAGGGGGCGCCCGGCGCGGCGGCGGCGCCGACGCCGAGCAACAGGGGCGAGAGTTGTATCAGGACGAGCAGCCAGCCAGCCGCTGCCGCGGCGAGGTGTGTGACGCGCTGCGGCCGGCGATCGGTCCGCGACGCGCGACACGCCGATGATCGCCAGGTGGGCCCCGAACGCGACCGCGTACGGCACCTGCCACGCGCGGCCGGGATAGGCCGTGTGCACCGCGAGCTGCAGAACAGCCCCGGCCCGACGATCGACAGCAGGACCCACACGTCATCCGTCGGACGGTTCGTCGTCTGCGGCCAGAGCCCGACGTGCACGAGGAAGAGCACCGTCGGTCCGGTCACCCATTCCCACCCGCCAAGCATCCAGGCCGCCGTATCCGTAAAGCGCGGCGGCGAGCAGCGCGCCGTCGTCCATGCTCGTCCGCCGCCGCCACGCCAACGCGAACGCGACGAGCGAGAGCGTCACCACGAGCCGCAGCACCAGCGCGTCCGGCGGCGTGCAGGTAGAGCCGCAGGAACCCGAACGCCGAGCGGGATCAGCAGGTTGTCCAGCCCGCGCGCCGAAAATCGCCTCCAGCAACGTCGACAGCAGGCCGATGATCGTCGCGATCAGGAGCGTCTCGGCCCGGCCCACGTCGGTGAACAGCAGGTGGGACGTGGACGCTGAGGAGAACGCGATCGAGAAGAACGCGATCGAGCCCTCGGGCGCTCTTGAGGCCCTCGCTCGTCACGTACCGCACGCGGCCGCACGCGATGCCGACGGCCGCGGCGACCGCGTCGGCGAGCGTGAGGATCAGCATCGGCACCGGCGAACAGGAGCGTCGCCACGGCCTCAACAAAGACGGCCGCGGCGACCGCCAGGGGGAAGCAGACCTCGCCGAAGCTCGGGCGGTGCACGCCGGTCAGCACGCTGCCGACGCCGTCGTGCAGCGGCGGCACGCACTTCAGGCATGCGGTGCCCTCGTCGATAGGGCCGCCAGCAGGAGCATGGCCACGCCGGTCGAAGACCCAGGGAAAGCTGATGACGACCAGGCCCATGCCCACGCAGCAGCTGCGCAGGATCTCCGGGTGAGGGCGGGCGACGCGCTCGATCAGCTTCCAGCACGCCGAGCCGCCGCCATCGCCGCGAGCACCGCCGCGATGCCCAGCAGCGGCGACATCATGCGACCTCCTCGACGACGAACCGGCTGTAAAAGAACGCCTTGTCCTGCAGGTGCAACCGGGCGGACAGGTCGGGCAGCCGCGACGAGCCGGTCCGCCATCGAGTCCGGCCGCTGGCGGGGGACGAGCATGTTCCAGTACGCCAGCCGTGCCGCCCCGGGGGCGGCGTGGCGGACGAGCAGGTCGAAGCAGCGCGCGGTAGTTCGACTCGGACATGTACTCGAAGATGTCGCTCAGGTTGAAGCGGTTCACGCGGTCGGCATGCGTGCCGGCGAGGTAGTCCTCGATCGACGCGAGCCGCACGTCGAGCCGGTCGACGTTGCGGCGGATCGCGTCGAAGTTCCTCCGGCCGCAACGCGTGCGGGAGCCGCGGTCACGTGGCGGCCGGTCAGGATCCATTGCAGGTACGGGTTCTCCGCGGGGCCGAGCTCGCACAGCGCGTGGCGGGCCCGCAGCAGGATGCGGTCGGCGACCGACCCGTCGACGTAGCGGAAGAACGCGGGTCGCGGCCGAGGCGGCCCATCACCGGAAGCGCGGAGAAGAACGCCTTGAACAGCAGCCACACCGCCAGCCGTCCCACGTGCCGTCGCAGAACCGGCGTTCCGCGGGCGACGCGGCGGCGAGCAGGCGGTCGACCCGGTTTCGGCTGTGGACCCACGGCAGCACGCGGCGTCGGAACAGGGCGAAGTACTCCTCGAACTTCCCGACGGAGCCGATCCCGTCCGTATCGATGCCGGCCGCGTGTCCCAGAAGAGGGCGCGCGTGTTCGCAGCCGGGGCCGGCAGCGCGCGCGTACAGGGCGGCCCGCCCATCGCTCGCCCGCGAGCCGAGCAGTTCGAGCAACTCGTGGTGTTCCAGCACGGCGTAGGCGGCCCGGGCGCGCAGCTCGACGCACGCGAGCGGCACCCAGGTCCACCGCGACGACCTTCGCCGGCCCGCCGCGACAGGAGCGAGAACGAGTTGTCGCCCGCCGACGCGATCGACAGGCAGATCGTCGCCCGGCCGCACGTCCAGGGCCTCGAGCAGGACGTCGGCGTCCTCCCAGCACTGCGCGTAACGTACTCATGCGAAGTCCGCGTGGCGCATGGCCTCGGTGTTGTCGGGGCGGGCGGCGGCGTCATACGGCCACCCCTTGCTGCACGACGTCCGGCGGGGCGGCGGGGGCCGGTGCGTCGATGCGCTGGTCGTGCCCGCGCTGCCGTCCATCTCGACCCACTGCCCGTCCGCGAAGGCGGCCGTCACGTTCGGGATCGAGACGATGGCCGGAATGCCCATCTCGCGGGCGACGATCGCCGAGTGCGACAGCAGGCTGCCGCTCGACGAGGATGCCGGCCGCCGCGGGGAAGAGCATGATCCAGCCGGGGTCGGTGCGCTCGGCGACGAGGATCTCGCCGCGCAGGTGCCGCGGGTCGCATGGATCACCCGCACCGGCCCGCGGACGACGCCGGGGCAGCACCCGATGCCTTCAGTTCCGCGGCCGCCGCGCCGCCGTCGCCGCCGGGCACGCGTTCCTGGCGCGGAAGGCGTTGCCGACGTAGACGGCCCCGCGTCTCGAACCGGTCGTCCAGCGCGGCGGGCGTGGCGGCGTACTCGCGGAACCAGGCGCGGCGGACGGCGGCCAGGCCGCCGAGGTCGTCGCACGTGCTGGTGCCCTCGACGAACGAGAGGACCTCGTCGAGCGTCAGGTAGAAGACGTCACGCGGGTGGTCCAGCACCCGTTCCGCGTCGAGCGCTCCCCGCCTCCACGAACACGCGGCGGACGCCCGAACAGGGCAGCGCTCTCGAACCGGAGGTTCTCGCGGTCGCGCACGCGGTGACGCGCGTCGCGCAGGACCCAGCCGAAGACCGCCACGCCGGACCGGCCGGCCGCGCGCGCGCCGTCGGCGACGATCGCCTCGGCGACTCCTTGCGGACGGTACTGCGGCCGCGGCATCGCCGCCGGACCGAAGGGCGTCAGCGGCGGTGTGGCCGATCGCCCGCAGGAGCGGCGTCGGGTCGTCGTCCAGCGTCGACGACTCCAACTTCAGTTCCTCAAGGCAGCGGTCGCCGAACTTGCTCAGGTAGCCTCGGTACATGCTGACCAGGCGGTAGCGAGAACATTCGTTCTTCGGCCAGCCGGCGGTCCCCGTCGCACAGGGCCGTGACCACCGATTCATCGACCGACGCGATGCGTCCCATCAACTCGATGCGTTGCGCAGGTTCCGCGCTGATGATCCCGCCCTCGTCGCCGATCAGGTCGTTCTGGAGGTTCGGGTGCGCGTCGCCGATCCACCTCGGCACGAGCTTGCCGAGCGTGCCGAAGAAGATCATCACGAGGAAGTCGTTGACGAAGCGCGCGTCCCACCGCGTCAGCAGGCCCGCTCGAGGCGGCGGAACTCGGCCGTCAATTCGTCGAGCCGCATGCCAGCGTCCGACAGCGGCGGGTCGGGCGGCGCAGCCGCGGCATTCAGCCGGGCGGCCGAGTTCGCGCATCGTGCGGCAGGACGAGGTGGTTCCACGCCAGCCCGCGCGCGCCACGCCAGCCGCAATCGCCCCGCCTGCCGGCGACCACGTCTGCGGCCCGACGCCGGCCGCGACCTCCGGCGGGAGCCTCGCGCACGCCCATCATCTGCTCCATGAACCCGCGGTTGGCGGCGAAGCCGGAGCAGCATCGCGAGCAGGCGCCAGTTGAGCAGGTTGTACGCGCACGCTCGCCGGCTGGTGCAGGCCGTCGCGTCGTTGCGGCGCATCACGCCCGCCGGCACCCGCATCATCCGGCAGAACTCGCGGTAGACGCCCTCGTACGCAGGCCGCGCGAACGTGAACGTGAGCGGCGTGGTGATGCCGGCGTAGCTCTCGGCGATGTTCGAGTTGTCCCAGATCGCGCGGCCGCCCTCCGGGTCCGCCAGTGACGACAGGCTCGTGATTGGACGCGCCTGCAACAGGAACAGGTCGCCGCCGGCGATCGCCCACTCGATGTCCTGCGGCCGGTCGAAATGACGGCCGACGTCCGCGGTGAGCTTCGCGACCCGCAGGAGCATCGCGTCGTCGAGCGCCGGACGGTCGGCTCGGTCGGGCGCGACCGGTTCGTCGCGCACGCCGGCGTCGCTCTCCGCGTCGGCAACGTGGCGGACGTCCTTGCGGGCGATCGTCCGCTCCAGCACCCGGCCCTGCCGATCCACGCGGTACGTGTCGGCGTCTGCGTCGCCGCCAACGAGCGCGGTGCCGAGCCCGAGGACGGCCGAGACGAGCGTCGTCGATCGGCTGCCGGTGATGGGGTCGGCGCCGAAGGCCACGCCCGAGACGTCGGCCTCGACCATCCGCTGGACGAGCACCGCCGGAGCAGCAGGGCGCGGCAGCATGCCGCGCCGGCGCGATAGGCGACCACCCGCTCCGCGAACCCGCTTCGCCACACGGCCGCCACGCGGTCCGCCACGCGGCTCGGGCGTAACGGTGAAGCTGTCGAGTTGCCCGGCGAACGAGTGCTCCGCCCCGTCCTCGTCGACCGCCGACGACCGAACGGCCAGTGGGTTGCGGGACTCCGCGGCCACCGCGTCGGTGATCGCCGTACGACCGCGGGTGACGGACGAACGTCGTCGACGATCCGCCGGATGACGCCCGGGTCGCTCGCCTCGCCGAGCAGTCGTCCCGGCCTGGTCGTCGGTCAGGCTGATCTCGAAGGCGGCGGGCGAGACGACGAACCACGCGGGACCGGAAACCCCGCCGGGACAACTCCGCCAGCGCCGCGGCCTTGCCGCCCATCGAGCAACGGTCGGCCGCGTCGGCGGGGAGTGGATCAACCTCATTGCTTCGCCCACGCGTCCCCAGTTTCGGCAGCAGCCCAGGCCGAGGTACAGCAACAGCGTCCAGACGCCGGAGAACGTCTCGATCCACTTCCCGCGCCCCGGGCGGGGCCCCCGAGGAACGCGACACCGACGACGATCCCGCCCGCGAACCGCCGACGCCAGCAGCGCGCCGATCATCCACGTCGCCCGAGTCGGGCTGGTGACGATTACCGCGAACGCCAGCGTCGCGCCCGTCGCGCACAGCCACGAGAGGACGGCGCGGGCGGCCCCAGATGCGCCGGTGCGTGTCCACGCCCGGCTCCTCGTCGTCCGGGCTGCCACCTTCCTGCCGATCTCGATCGCCAAGCCGTTGAAGTAGCTCGCGAGCAGGAACCACGGCAACCCCGCCGGCGTCGCCCGGCGGTCGGGAGCCAGTCGGCGGCTCGTCGCGTACAGGTCGACGAGCGGGCATGATGAGCATGTGGCTCGTCATGTACAGCACCGGCCGCCCGCGCAGCCACGGGCCGACGAAGAACTCCTTGCTCATCAGCCGCCAGGTAGCCCCACGTCACGGCCAGCAGGACCACGAGCCGCGCGTCGAGCCACAACGCCAAGGCCAGTTGGGCGCGCGGCCGCCAACGCGAACAGCACCGAGTTCCCGCAGTCACCAGCCCGCGCGGCACCGGACGAGGGCGATGTCGCGTCCTCCTCGTGGTAGTCCTTGAACTCGTCGGCGATGCGCAGTTGCAGGAAGAACGAAGCACGGGTCCCGAACGCCACCGCCATCACAGGCCAAGGCGACAGCCCCGCGTCGCCTTGCAACATGCGGGCAGCGAGACCGCGCAGAAGGCTGAACGCCGCGATCAGGACGCCGTGCCCGACGAGCGGGAAACGCTCCCCTCCTGGTAAGTCCACCACCGGCGAAAAGTTCATCGGCCCGCTCGTTTTCGCCGCCCAGGGAGGTGCCGTGTCCGCGCCGCTCACGCGCCCGTCCCCACGCGCGGCGAGCGTGCGCCGGTGAACTGCAGGCTGCCAGTGCCGCGATGATCGAGAGTTCGCCCACCAGCACGAGCGCCGCACACCCTCAGCCAGCCGGTGCCTTCCCCAGACCCGCGAGGCCGAGGATCTCGAGGCAGGCCCAGCTGGCTCGGCAGCCTCGTGCCGCCGCCGACGGTGCCGACGATCAGGTTCAGCAGCGTGACCGACGCCGTACAGGTCGCCGGCGTCGTTCTGCTCGAACCGGGTGACGCCCACCGCCGACTCCGCCGCACGCCGCGTCCCTGCCCGCACGCGACCTAGACGGCGGCCAGCCCGTCTGCGTAATGCCCCTGGATGCCGATGTTGCCGCTCAGCCACGCCGCCGGTCGCCGAGACGCGGTAGTCGACCATCTGCTTGCCCTGCCCGCAGGCCCCGCCGCACGAGGTCGGCCAGCAGCGACCTCGGCGATCACCTTCTTGCACCGCACGGTCTGGAACGACTGGCTCGACGCCTTCTTGTCGCCCGACATGTTCCCCTCGACGTACCACCGCCGTGGCTTCACCGGCCTGTGCCGCTGGCGTACCGGCACGGCCTCGGTGGCGATCGTGACCATGTTCTGCCCGGCGGCGTCGCCGGTGACGTAGTCGAGCAGGAGGAAGACGTTGTTCCCCTCGATCGTGATGCGAAGGTCGATCAGTTGCCCGTGCCGCGTCGTGGCCGCCGCCTCGCGCTTGAAGCCGATATCGCCCACCACCCACACCACGAACCGGCCCGCCTCCCGCAGGTCGGCGAACGCGAAGACCGGCGAGCGGTCACGCCCTCGTTGACGACCCATGGACGCACCCCCGGCCGCCGAGATCCTGGCACCCGCGGGTGTAAGACGCGACAACGCCGCCTCCGTCGTCGCCAGCGGCGTAGTACGCCGCGCGCGAACAGGCCCTGCACGCGCAGCGGCCCGGCGTCCCCCACCAGCACCCGCGCGGTGCCGATGAAGTTCTCGATGTTCCGGGCGTATGCGTCAGCCGGGCGCGGCGGCGGCGGCGGCGGCGTCGTCGTCGCCCGACACCTGGAAGCTGCCGGCGGACGTCGTCGCTCACGCCCAGCAGTTTCCACCGCCGGTCACACCGCCGCGCCGCGTCGGTGCGGGCGCGTTGGCGACGCGGGGGGAGACGGTCTCCTCCGGGGGAATCCCAGGCTGGACGGGTCCTGCCCGCCGTGCAGGTCCCGCAGGCGGCGCAGGTGACGTTGCGGCTCGCTCGGCGTTCGTGGCCAACGTCTCTCCTTCGTTGGGCGGACCGCCCACGGCTATCCGCAGCGCGTCGGCTGCACGCGGACGCCCCGCGCCGTTCATCGACGGGCCTTCGTTCGGACGCGTGCGAGCATCCGGGCGCAAGCGCGGGATATCGATTTTCCGCGTTGTGCGTTTGTCGACCGGAACCGCCGCACCTGTAGCACGTCGTCCAGCGATGCCCACGCCGACGCCGACGCGACCCGCGCGACGTCCACGGGGGCGCGGCGATCCGCGGCTGCACGACGGCGACGCGCGCCCCTCGTGCTGGACAACGCGGACCGCGACGCCGTCGATCCGCCTCGCGGCACTCGACGGCGAACGGGTAGATCGTTCCGCGATCATCCACGATCCGGAGCCTCCGCCTGGCCCAGCAGCCAGAGTCGGCCCCGCGCGTCGAGGTAGCCCGCATCGCTCCAGGCCAGACGTCGTCGCCCACGCGGAACTTGGCCCGCGCGTCGCCGGCGCCGTGGAGGTAGCCGCGGAGCACGTGGTCGCCCTGCACGACGATCTCGCCCGCGTCGCCGGCGGGCAACGTCATCGCCCCGGAACGCGGCCTCGGTCATCGGCGGGATCGGCGTGCCCCACGCCGGGCACGATCCGCAGACGCACCTGCGGCGCCGGCGGCTACCCGGCCAGCAGGTCGCGCCGGCGAACATGGCGGTGGCGTCTTCGGCCGACACTTCGTCCACGCCGATGCGCGATCGGCTCCGCCTCGGTCGACCCGTACACCGCCACCACCCGCGCCGACGGCATCGCGGCTGCGCCGCGCGAGCAGCCCGGGGAAGACGAGGCCTCGCCGGTATACACGCGGCAGCCGGCGAGCGCGCCGCCCTGCGCGCGCCGTCGAGCAGCCGCTCGAAGAACGCCGGCGAAGCGTCGCTGCGGGTGGCGTTCGTCGCGGACCTGCCTGCAGTGATCGGCTCGCCGCGGACGAACCCGGCCGGCGGAGGTTCGCGTTCGGGATGAGCGTGGTCGCTCGACGCGAGGTTCGGGTTGCGCGAAGATCGGCAGCGTCGCCAGGTCGACTTCCCCGGCGCGTAGCTCGATCGCCGCCGCCAGCGCGTGGTGCTGCGCGCGGCGAGGAAGCCGGGGACCAGCAGGGCGGCCTTGGGCTCGCCGGTGCTGCCGCTCTTAGAACGTCAACAGCGCTGGGTCCGCGTCGGCGCGGCTGGCGACGTCGGCGAATCAGCGTGCCGGTGCCACGCGCGTCGGTCATCGCGCCGCGCGACCGGCCAGCCGACCGGAGATCGTCGCGGGATGCGGCGAAGCGCGAGAGCGACACCAGCCGCAGCACGTGCGCGTCTGGCGGCCGCGACGAAGGCGCGCGGGGTGCGCGTGCAGCGCAGTGCCGACGATGCGTAGCCCCGCCGACAGGTCGAGGAACGTCGCCACCGCGCCCGGGCGGAAGACCGCGGTCGCGCGCGTACAGGTCGGCCGACATCGGGACGAGGATCAGCACCCAGGTCGCCGGCGACGACCCCGTCGCGGCACGCGCGCCCGCCGCCGCGACCGACCGCGCGCCTCGAGCTGCGCGAACGCCACCCGCCTTGGCGCGCGGCCGGCGCCTTCCACGATCGCGGCGGCGTCCGGTCGCTCGGCCGACTGAAGCGTGAGCAGGTGGGTGACGTTCATTCGTCGGTCGCCCTGGCGAAGAGGGTGTACTGCCGCATCGGCCGCCCGGCGCCGCGCTACCATCTGCCGCGAACGGTTCCCCTCGTGCATCGCGCGTGGACGACGCGCCGTAGCCCAGCCGCCCGCGCCTGCTGGAACCGGTCGATCAGCACGCTGCCCAACCCCGCGCGGTGCGGCCGGGACGGACGGCGACCGTCTTGGCGATCGCCGTGTCGATCGGCCCGCCGCGCGCCGCCTGCGCGGAGGTCGGGGCAACCCGAACATGAAGCCGATCAGCGCCCGCTGCTCGGCGAGCAGCACGCATTCCGGCCGCACGTGCGCGCACCGGCTCGTACATGTCCAGGAACTCGGACTCGGCGATCGGGGTGTAGAGGAAGTTGTCGGCGAACGCGGACATCGAGAGCCGCGTGCACCGCGCAGCTCTCCTCGGAACTCGCGCAGGTTGATCGGCCGGATGACGACATCGACCTCCGCGAGCCGCGGCTCGCCGCGGCCGGCACGGATCGGTGACGGTGAGGTCGTCGTTCATCCCGGAGAAAGTAGCGCGAGAGCGGCAGGAACCCGGCGGCGGCGAAGTGGTCCGGCCAGTCGTCGGGGTTGTCGGGTTCGAGGAAGAACGGCGGCTCGTCGCCGCGGTGCGTCACGAGGCGGTACCGCCGCCAGGTGTTGCCGTCCATCGGCCCGACCGCCCGCGAGGCCGTGCTCGCGCAACCGTCGCACCGCGTGCGGGAGCAGCGTTGTGCCGGCATCTGCGTCAACGGTCGCGTAATGGCCGACGACGCCCACCGCCTCGCCGTCGATCGGCGGCGTCCCGACGGTCCAGATCGAGCATCGTCCTGCAGGCGCGCCGTCGCGGACGGCGACGAAGTGCGCCGGCGCGTGCCGCCGCCATTCGTCCACCGCGAGAGGCTGCACGAGCGGCGATAGGAGCCTGTAGTCGACGTGCTCCGCCGCAGGCAGTTCGATCAGTCGATCCATGGCGTTCCCCACCTTCTTCCGATTACGGCCGCAGACTTGCGAAGTGCATTCTCGTGCCGCGGCGCACCATCATCGCCACCTTCTGGCGACGACAACGGCGGCGGATCACGAGACGCAAATGGTCGATCCTGCCCCGCCCGCAGCGACGCCTGCGATCTCGAAAACGGTGGACGATGCGGCCGGAGGATCGCCGGAACAGGAACGAGCGCGTGCGCAGCGCGCTGCTCCGTCAGTTCAGCGACCAGCAGCACGGACGCTCGTTGTCCGTTCATCACGCCATCTTCAGGTCGCGACGGTTCGAGCGGCCGACCGTCATCGCGACCGGCACGCCGGCCGCCTCGGTCATCATGCTCCGCGTCGGCCCGGCGGCCGCGTCGAACCGGGCTCCAGCGGGTGTCCGCTGAATGCAGTCGCACTTCCTCGGGGACGGTACGCGAAAAAATCCGGCCCGGCCGCGAAAAGCCGCGGCGGGCGTCGTATGGGGGCGGCCGTGTCGAGTCCTCAAGACGTGGTTCCCTGCCGAAAAGGTGTCAACCGTGCGAAAAATCCGATCCTCTTCCTTCCCGCCGCCGCCGCAGTGCTGCCGATGGTCCACAGTTTTGCAGCCGCCCAGACCCCGCCGCCGCCGCCACCGCCTGCCCCGCCACCTGCCCGCGACGCCACCCGTCGGCCCGGCGGCCGTCCCCGGCGCGCCCGAAGGCGCGCCGACCCGTTCGCTGCGGGCAAAAGCGGCGACCCCGTCCCGGAACATCCGCTGATCCCGGAGGTGAACATCGACCACGCGCCGCGCTGGAGGACGTGGTGGCGTTTCTGCGCGACGTCGACCCGCGGTTCCAGGCGGTCGTGGTACGCGAGTCGCTCGTGCCCGCGGACGAGCCGGTCATTCGCCTGCGGCTGAAGAACATGCCGGTCACCCAGTTGCTCGCCGTCCTCCAGGCGGCTCATCCAGAACTCACGATCACCCCCGTCGAGCCGCCGCCGTTCTCGGACGGGATGCCCGTCCACGTGATCCGCGTCCTCCGCACCGGCGACCCTAAGGTGTCGGAAATCGCCGAGCCGCCGGTCCTGCGTCTACCGTCTCGGGCAGGCGCACCTCGGGCTGCGGCCAGAAGGGGGCCGATCACCCGACGCAGCAACAGAAGAAGGCCTTCGACGACGTGCTTTCCCTGATCAAGCAAGTGGTGAGCAAGGTCCCCGAGGAGGGGCCGGGGGACGCCGGAACTGCTCGTGCACGAGGCGACGCAGTCGCTGATCGTCAGGGGCATCGCGGCGCACGCGGCCGTTCGCGACGCGCTGGACGCGCGCGGACGGATCCGGAAGCGGAGACCCTCGACCGCCTGCGGAAAGACCTGGAGGCGACGCGGGCCCATCGCGGATCTGGAGAAACAACTCGCCGCGAACCGGGCGGAGACATCGCCCGGCTTCCGAAATCGACCGGCGCATCGGCGGCGACGGCGTGCGTGGTTTCCGCCCGGGGTGATCACTCCGGTTCCCGAACTTCCCGAGACGGTCGCCGCGTCCTGCGGCCCCGGAACAGCCCGATCCTTGCCGGCCCGCCCGAGGAGGCGGCGAAGCGCGCGGCCACGGTGATGGACGGACGCTCGATCGGGTGTAGGCCAGGATGAAGCGGATTGCGACTCCGACGACAACCTCACCGCCGCGTTGACCAAGGCCATGGCGGCGGGCGACGGGGCGGCCGTCGAGCCGCTTCTACCGCGCGCCGCTACCCTGCACGCCGCCGCCCGCCGCGCGACCGGCCGCGACGAGATGTTCTGCCTCGACGTGGTGCAGGACGCCGTGCTCCGCGTGATCCGCACGGTGCGGCCGGTCGAGTCGGAGGCGGCGGCACGGTCCGCGTGGCTGCGGCTGGTCGTGCGCACGGCCGCGTACGACCTGCTCCGCCGCGAGCAGAGGCAGCCGGCGAGAAACGCTCGCCGCGGCCGCCGCTCGTCCGCGGTGCCGGGGCCGTCGATGGCGACGACGCCGACGAGACGGCCGCGCGCGCCGGCGTGGCTCCGCGACGAGCTCGCCCACCTCGACCCGCGCGCCTCGTCCGGGCCATCGAGTTGCGTTACCGGGACGGGTGGACGCTCGCCCGCGTGGCCGGGCGATGGGCGTCACCGTCGGGACGGTCGACGGGCAACTGCGTCGCGCGTTGCGACGACTGCGGTCCCGCCGCGGCCGAGGAATCGGAGGGCGGTCTTGAGCGATGAACAACTGCCACTGACGGAGGCGGGCCGGGCCCGCCGCGAGCAGATCCTCGAGATGGCGCAAACCTCGCGTCGCGCAGGCGGCGGCGGCGGCGCTGGCGCGTGGCTGGTACAGCACGGGGGTGCTCGTGATGGTCGTGCTGGGGTTGTTCGCGGCGATCGTTCCCGCGCGCGGGGCACCATCCGGTCAGCGTCGGCCCGCAAGTGCGGGAACCGACCGGCGTCGTGGCCACGGCCCCCACGGACAGCGGGCAGGCGCGCCGCGGCGCGGCCACCGGGGCGAGCGGTCGACGGCCGCCTCGCGACCGCCGGCGGAGCCTCCGTTGGTGAGACAGCTGGACGACGAGGAACTGCTCGACCTGCTCGCCGCCGCGGGGCAACCGGCCGGCCTGGTTTACGTCGATGGTGAGGCGCTGCTCTTCCATCACCCCGGCCGCCGTCAGGCAAATTGATTCGCTGCTCACGCGCGTTGTGCCGCGGCGCCACCGCACGCCCGGCTTGGTGCCGCCGCCGGAGATCCACGTCGTGAACGCGGGCCGCGCCCCAGCCACCATCACGCCGGCACGGCGTTCCTCATGCGGCAGGAGTCCGTCCTACGCGATGGGGGGCCTCACGGTTGGTAGACGCGCCGCCGGCCGGACGCCCGCCCTGATCCTCCAGACCCCGCTCGCGCCGCCGCCGGCGCCCGCCCCAGCAGGCCGGCGGCGGCCTGAGGCCAGCAGCGTGAGGCCGGCGGGTTCGGGGACGACGCGGACGTCGAACGCGCGCCGAAGCCGTTGCCGGTCGCGGGGTCGAACGCCTCGTACGTCAGCGTCAGGTCCGACAGCAGGAACTGCTCGCTCAGGCCGGCGAACGCGATCGGCCCGAGGCTGTGGTTGGCGAACGGCTGGTTGAACCGCGAGTAGAACACGCGGTTCGCCCGGTCGACCGTCAGCGCGCTGCCGTCGGGGAACCGCGCCCGGCACGTTGCGCGGGTCGGCCGGGTCGATGAACGTGCCGCTGGCGGCGCTCTGCAGGTCCACGCCGTCGATCGACAAACCGTCGACCTCGACGCCGATGTCGCCGGTGCCGGGGTCGTACGTGACGGTCGGCCGGCCGTCGTTCGGCTGCCCGCCGCCGGTCGTCGCCTCGGCCGCCGGGGCCGCCGGGGCCGACGCGACGGTCAGGGACGTCGCGCCGCCGCCGCCGAGGGCGGACGCCGTCGCCGCCGGGGCCGGCTCGCCGTAGGTGCCGCGGTCGTAGCGGCGGCCGCGGAGGATCAGGTTGATGTCGTCCGGGTCCACGTCCTGGTCGTTGTCGACGTCGCCCTGGGCCCAGGTGGCGTTGGAGGGGCCGGCGTCGTACTTGCGGGCGCGGAGGATCAGGTTGATGTCGTCGGGGCTGACCTGCTGGTCCATGTTCACGTCGCCCGCGGCGTACTGGAACGCCCGCAGCGTCACGTCGGCCGGGTTGACCCGCAGCTGCAGCAGCCGGCCGGTCTCGGCGGCGTTGGCGTAGTCCAGGCCCGACGTGGTCGCGAACGCGCCCGCTGACGGCCGAGGCGGTCACGACCTTGTAGACGTCGCCGGCCCCGCCGGCGGGGATCGGCGGCGTCGCCGGCGTGTGGCCGTTGACGAGGTCGACGTTCAGCGCCCCGCCGAGCGTCACCGCGCCGGCGGCGGCGAGCTGGTCGTGGCCGGCGGCGCCCGGGCGTCGTGCCGCCGAGGTTCGTGCGGAGCACGGCGCCCGTGCCGCTGAGCGTGACGGCCCCGCCGGTGCTGAGCCGGCCCGCCGCGGCGGCGGTGCCGGGGGCGATCGTGCCGCTGGCGGTCACGGCGCCGGCGACGCTGCCGTTGCCGCCGAGCGTGGCGCCGGCGTTCACGGTGACGGCGCCGGGGCCGGTCGCGGAGCCGGTGGTGTTGTTCGCCATCAGCGTGCCGGCGTTGACGGTGGTCGGGCCGGTGTAGGTGTTGGCGGCCGTCACCGCCAGCGAGCCGGCGCCGGCCTTGGTCAGGCCGCCGTCCCTCGTGGCGCCGAGTGTCGCGTCGTGGCCGATCACCTTCGTGATCGAGGCGTCGAAGCCGGCGGTGTCGATCCGGGCGCCGCCGTCCTGCACGACGAGCGACACGCTGCCCTGGGGGAAGAGGCTCAGGTTCGCGCGGGCGGCGAGGGTGCCGCCGTCGAAGTTGAACGTGCCGCGGCCGCCGATGCTCGTGACCGAGAGCGCCGAGAGCGTGCCGCCGCCGAGCGTGTAGGTGCCGTCGCCGCCGGCGGCGAAGCCGAGGTAGACGCTCCCGACCTCGGCGGTGCCGCCGGTCTGGCGGAACGTGCCGAAGCGGGCGTCGGCGGCGGTGAGCGCGGCGGCGGCGAGCGTGCCGCCCGAGAGGTGGAACGCCGCCGCCAGCGCGCCGTCCCGCGTCGCGCCGTCGACCGACAACGCGCCGGTGACCGCGTGCGTGCCGCCGGCCTGGCGGAACGTGGCGCCGGCGCCGATCGTTTCGGTGGCGGCGGTGAGCGTGCCGGCGCCGAGGTCGTAGGCGGCGGGGTTCCAGCCGTTGGTCGACGCCACGTGCAGCCGCTCGGTGCGGTGCGTGCCGCCGCTCTGCGTGAACGTGCCGCCGGCGCTGTACCCGTTGCCGAGATTCTGGCCGACCAAGGTCCTGAGGGTGTTGACCGTGCCGCCGGTGAGGAGCGTCACGTGCCCCGCGTCGACGCCGGTGATGCCGCCGAGCGTGATCGTGTTCGTCCCGGTGCCGGTGGCCGGCCCGAAGCGGCCGCCGGCGCCGACGGTGAAGCGGCTGTGCGTCGCGGCGTCGAGGTTCGAGCCGTTCATCGAGCCGTTGGCGAGCGTGAGCGACGACCGGTCGTAGACGAAGGTGACGCCGGTGTACGTGCTGTCGCCGCTGAGCGTGGCGCGGGAGCCCGAGAACACGTTCAGAGGGCCGCTCCCGCGGATCGGCGCGGTGAGCGTGCCGCCGCCGCTCAAGTAAAGCGCGTGGCCGTTGGTGTCGATCCGGCCGTAGCCGCTGAACGCGAGGCCGGCGGCGCCGACGGTGACCGTCCCGGCGGCGCCGAGGATGATCGGGATGGAGACGAGCTGGTTGTAGGTGCTGGCGTTGGTGATCCCGTCGGTAAGCGTCAGGCCGTGGCCGCCGCTGGTGCGGAGCCAGAACAAGGCGTCGCCCGTGAACCGCAGCGAGCGCCAGGACGTGTCGGCGGCGAAGTTCGGCGCGTGCTGGTTCTCGGGGGCGGTGGCGGCGCTGCTGAAGATGACGTTCGCGTCCGGCGCGACGGTCGCCGGGGCGACGCCGCCCACGAAGTTCCGCCCGTCGTTGACGTCCGGCGTGGCCGGCGAGGCGCCCGTCCACGTGAAGTCGGCCGCCCCGGCGCGCGCGGCGACCAGGACGGCGGCCGCGCATGCGGTCCCGAGCACGAGTTTTCGATCGTATTTCAAGAGCAGAGCCCCTCTGGCACGTGAACAAAGGACGCACGCAGGGCGCCCGCCCACCCCTTGGCGGCGGAGACTATAGCGACCCGCCCCGTGTCCCGCCATGGAAAAGCGGTCGGCGCGCGACCGGGCTGCGATTCGTTCCGGCTCCGCCCTTGGCGAAGTGCAGCGGCAGACGGGCGGGACGCGACGGCCGTAGCCGGGTCCGGGGCGTTGACGCCCCATCATCGCGACCGCCCGCCGGATGGCGTCGCAGAAGCAGCGGCGGCCCCCGGCAGGAGCCGTTCGCACCGCAAGTTCTTCGCGCCTGCCCCGGCGTACAGCCGCCCGCGTTATCGTTATCTGATCGAACGGCCGTGCGAGTGCGCGTCAAGTTCCGACGGCTGCCGCGCGTGTCACGTCGAGGCAGGCCTCCCAGCCGTTTTCGCGGAAAGTTCATCCCCACGTTCTTCACTAGGCGCGTCGCGTTTTCAACGCGCGGGTCGGTTTGCCCCCGTCCCGCCTCCGTTCTCGATCGGAGGGCGCGGCACGACGTTCCGGCAAATCGGCGCGCCCGAGAAAATACGATGTCGATTCGGGCGGCCGCGCAGCGACAAGAGGGTGTCTGGTTGGACCCAACCCCTTTTCAGGAGCGAATCGCGATGCGATACCTGTGCATGATCTACGACGAGGAGCAGAAGCTGGCGGCGATGAGCAAGAGCGAGTCGGACGCGTTCATGGGCGAGTACATGGCGTTCACGGGCGAGGTCCGCCAGAGCGGTCACTTCGTGGCCGGCGAGGCGCTGCAACCGGCGGCGACGGCGACGACCGTGCGGATCCGCAACGGCCGGCGCACCACCACGGACGGCCCGTTCGCCGAGACGCGCGAGCAGCTCGGCGGGTTCTACCTCATCGAGGCGCGCGACCTCAACGAGGCGATCGGCATCGCCAGCCGCATCCCCTCCGCCAGCACCGGGAGCGTGGAGATCCGGCCGGTGATGGACCACTCGAAGAAGCCGGGGCAGGCTTGAACGCGCCCGACGGCGAGCCCGTCCGCGCGGCGGTCGACGCGCTGTACCGTGCCGAGTCGCGGCGGGTGCTGGCGACCCTGATCCGCCTCCTGGGCGACTTTGACGTCGCCGAGGAGGCTTTGCACGAGGCGTTCGCCGCGGCGGTGGAGCGCTGGCCGACGGAGGGCGTGCCGGGCAACCCGCGGGCGTGGCTGGTGTCGGCGGGCCGGTTCCGCGGCGTGGACGCGGTCCGGCGGCGCGCCCGGTCCGACGCCCGCCTGGCCGAGCTGGCGCGGCAGCTCGGCGCGCGCGACGCGCGTGCGGGCGAGGTCGACGAGGGCGACGCCGTCGCCGACGACCGCCTCCGGCTCGTCTTCACCTGCTGCCACCCGGCCCTCGCGGCCGACGCCCGCGCGGCGCTGACGCTCCGCGAAGTGTGCGGCCTGACGACCGAGGAGATCGCCCGCGCGTTCCTCAGTTCACCGGCGACGGTGGCGCAGCGGATCGTGCGCGCCAAGGCGAAGATCCGCGACGCCGGGATCCCGTACGCCGTGCCGGCGCGGGCCGAGCTGGCGGACCGGCTCGACGCGGTGCTGCAGGTGGTGTACCTCGTGTTCAACGAGGGTTACGCGGCGTCGTCGGGCGAGACGCTGACGCGCGCCGACCTGGCGGCCGAGGCGATCCGGCTGGGGCGGCTCCTCGTGGAACTGCTGCCCGAGCCGGAAGCGCAGGGCCTGCTCGCGCTCATGCTGCTGCACGACGCGCGGCGGGCGGCGCGCACCTGCGACGCCGGCGAACTCGTCCTGCTGGCGGACCAGGATCGGTCGCGGTGGGACCACGGGCGCATCGCCGAGGGCGCGGCGCTGGTCGAGCGGGCGCTGCGGTCGCGGCGGTTCGGTCCGTACACGTTGCAGGCGGCGATTGCGGCCGTGCATGACGAGGCGCCCGACGCGCACGCGACCGACTGGCAGCAGATCGTCGGGTTGTACGACGTGCTGCTGCGCGTCGAGCCGTCGGCCGTGGCGGAGCTGAACCGCGCGGCGGCGCTGGCGATGCGGGACGGCCCGGCGGCGGGGCTGGCGCTGGTGGAGGCGATCCTGGCACGCGGGGAGTTGGCCCACTACCACCTCGCCCACGCCGCCCGCGCCGACCTGTTTCGGCGGCTCGGACGGCTCGACGAGGCGCGGGCGAGCTACGCCCGGGCGCTGGAGACCGCGCGGCTCGAGCCGGAGCGGCGGTTCCTGAAGCGGCGGTTGGCGGAGTTGGCGCCGCCGCCACGCTGACGGGAGGCCCGCGGGCGACGGCCGCGCGTTCATCGGCCGTGCGCCCGCGCCGCGCCGGGCGCTACTCCGCGGGCGTCAGCGTGGCCGTGACGTTCTGGTAGTAGAGCGTCGTGAGCCCCTCGACGCCGGAGTCGGTGCCGACGACGAGCCACAGTTGACCGTCCGCGTCGGCCGTGACGAGCGCGTCGTGCTCGTGGGCGCGCTCGAGCGAGACGAACGGCGGGTCCGCGTGCACCTCCTCGCACGCCAGCCCGTTGTCGATCGTGCCGACGCCCGACGCCGCGGCCCCGCCCTGCGACTGGCTCCCCTGGTCGACGTTCAGCCGGTAGTACGGCTCCGCGCCCTCGCCCCCGTCGTCGCGGGCGACGGCGGCCGGCTCGACGGGCGCGGCGCCGGCCTTGAGGTACACGCTCTCGCCCGGCGACCCGCCGATCCCGACGCAGCCGGTGGGGGCGTCGGAGGCGAACGTGAGGTCGAAGCCGACGCGGTACGACTGGCCCGGCACCACGCCGTCCTCCGGCCCGAGTCGGCGCGTGAGGTACATGAACAGGTCGTCCGACCGATTGTGGCCGCTGAGCAGGAAGCCCGTGCCGCCGTCGCCGAGCTCCGACGGGAGCGGCCGGATGCCGGAATCCAGCTCGTAGCCGGCGTCGGGGGTGATGCCGACCGGGTAGTCCGCGAAGCCGGCGGTCCACCCCTGCGCGCCGAGCCGGAAGTCGAACGACTTAGTGACGACGTCAGCGCCGTCGCCTTCGCCGCCGCCGCCGTCCTCGTCGAGCGTGATGACGTCCGCACCGGGGCCCTCGTCGATCCGCCGGCCGGCGGCGAACGTGGCGGCGCCGGTGGCCGCGTCGTCGCCGGCGCCGAGCCGGACGAGCGCCGGCCCGGCGAAGGCGGCCGCGCCGAACGTGAGCGTGTCGGCGCCCGCGCCGGTGGAGAGCGACGCGCGGCCCGCGACGCTGACGCTGTCGAGCGTCACCGCGTCCGACCCGGCGGCGCCGCGGACGTACAGGTCGCGGCCGACGCGGAGGCCCGCGAGCGTCAGGCGGTCGTCGCCGCCGCCGAGGCGCACCCGCACGTCGCGCGTGGCCGGCCCCAGCGTGGCGGCGCCCGCACCGCCGTTCACGGTGGTGTCGCCGCCGCCCGAAACCACGACGGTGCCCGCGCCGCCGCCGTCCGGCGGCCCCACGGTCACCGTCACCTCGTTGCCCGCGCCGTCGCCGCGCAGTACGAGGCTGCCGCGCGACAGGTAGGCGTCGACGTTCCCCGACAAGAACGTCCGCGACTCCAGGAGCTCGAACATCATGCCTCCGCGCTGTGTGTCCGACCGCCGAACGGCTCGCATTGTAATCCCTGCGGTCGTGAACGTGCGAGACGGTGGCGCGCACGTGACAGGGCGGCGCGACCCGGCGGGGAAGGCGGGGGCTCGGCTCACTCCCCGGCGGCGCCACGAACGTGACGGCTAATCGGTAGCCCGCCAGCACGAGCCGACGTTCGGCCACCGCCTTCGCCTTCACCATCTCGCCGGCCGGCCGTGCCCGCCCGTCCGCCCGCGACCCGGCGGACGGCTGCCGCGAGTCCGACGCGAAGCCGCAGGCGGGTGCGCCGCGAGGCACGCTCCTCGCCCTCCGCCTGGTCGGGTTGCTGCCGCCGCCGCCGCTGCGCGCGCGCCGCGGGGCAGCGGGTCGAGCCGCGGCGGACGTGGGGGTTCGTCACGTCACCGAACAGGTCGACCCGAACATGTCGTTTAACTGGGATGGCACCGGTGCCGGCAGGCGCAGTTCCGCTAGGGGTTCGACCGCCCATACGCGCATTGCCGGCCCAACCTTTGCCAGCAGGATGCGGCTTGTGCTCGCCGGATTACCGGGCGGCATGTGCCCACTTCCACGACCGCTGCCGTGAGGATGGTGACCGCTCACCGAGCGGCCAGCCAAAGCGCGGCAGGATCGGCGCGCTTTTTCGGCTGCGTGTCCTTGCCGGTGATTGTGAACTTCTGCGTGCCGGCGCGGATGCGATGGCTCGGTCAGCGGCAGGCCCATCGCGTGGGCGATGGTGGCGTTGAAGTCGAGCACGGTGACGGGGGGCTTGCTGACGGCGTGGCCGTTCTAGTGGGCCTCGCCGTAGACCTGCCCGCGCGCACGCCCCCGCCGGCCAAGAGGCCGGAGCTGGCGATCGCGTGGTGGCTGCGGCAGCCGATCTGGTCGATCTCCGTCTGGCCGAACTCGGTCGCCACGACGACAAGGCTGCTCTCCAGCATGCGCGCGACTCGCAGTCGGCCGGCAGCGCGCTCGGCGCGTTGTCGAGCGGCGGGCAATAGGCCTTCGCGCGCTTCGGGATTGTCGACGTGCGTGTCCACCCGCCGTGATCCACCTCCACGGATCGCACGCCGTGCTCGACCAGCGGCCGGGCCAGCAGGCACCCGTCGCCGAAGTTCGACTTGCCGTACCGGTCGCGCGGGGGGCCAGTGTGGTCCGCCACGGGAGCGGCCCGCGCGGTGAGGCGTCGGGCACGGCTGCGCAGATGTTCCTGGGCCCACGATCGGCTGCTGCGAATGTCAGTTACGTCCCCGGCCTTGGAACGGGTAGGTTGCGGGGGCCCGGCAGGTCTCACATGTGCCGGTTCCCGATGCAGGACTCGAAGGATTGCGCGTCCCGGCGGTGGGACGCGGGCGGTGACCCGACGCGCTGCGGCGGTGCGACCGGCGACGCGCGGACCTGTGCATTACCACGAGAGGCTTCCCCATGATCGACGAAATCCCCGGCGGCCGCCGCGACCCACTCTGCCCGGGCGTCTCGCGACGTGGCTTCGTCCCGCGGCGGCGCGCGGGCGCGCTCGGGCTGGCACTCCCGGCCTGCTCGGGGGGCGCGCTCTGGCGGCGGGGCGGGCGCCCGCACGCGGGACGACGGCCGCCGCCGGGGCGTCGCCGCGTGCGAAGTCGGTCCTGCTCGTGTTCCTCGGGGTGGTCTGTCCCACCTCGACACGTTCGACGTGAAGCCGGCGCGCCGGAGGAGGTCCGCGGCAAGTTCGGGTCGATCCCGACGAACGTCGCCGGTTTGCGTCGGCGCGCGCTGCTCCACCGCATGGCGCGGACGATGGACAAGGTGTGCCTGGTCCGCTCGCAGAGCCACGACAGCGGGCACCACGAGGCCGCCACCAATCGGGTGCTCAGCGGCCGCCCCGGCTCGCCGTTCGGCGACCACCCGTCGATGGGGGCGGTCGTCGCGCACCGGTCGTCGCACTCCGCCGGCGATCTGCCGCCGTACGTCGCGATCCCACGGAACCCGGCCTTCATGTGGGAACTGGGCAAGAGCGCTGGCTCGGCGGCCGGTGTGAGTCGTTCGCGACGGGCAGCCCGAACGACCCGGGCTTTCGCCTGCCCGATTCGTCCACTCCGCGTGAAGCGCGGGACGCGTTCGACGTGGACGCCGAGCCGACCGCGCTCCGCGACCGCTACGGCCGCTCGGAGTTCGGCCAGGGTTGCCTGCTGGCCCGGCGGCTCGTCGAGCGGGGCGTTCGGTTCGCGCAGGTGAACTTCGGCGGCTGGGACCACCACGCACGGATCTGGCAGGGCCTCGAGGAGCGCTGCCGGTTTCGACACCGGGTTCTCCACGCTGATCGGGGACATGCACGACCGCGGGCTGTTGCAGGAGACGCTGGTCGTGTGCATGAGCGAGTTCGGCCGGACGCCGCGGGTCAACGCCGACGGCGGCCGCGACCATTGGCCGGGGGCCGGGAGCGTGTTGTTCGCCGGGGCGGGGGTGCAGGGGGTAGCGTGGTCGGCGCGACGGACAAGCACGCGCGTTCGTCACCGACCGCCCTGTAGCCCGGCGGACGTCGCGTCCACCATCTTCGACGCGGTCGGCATCGACCCCGGCGCCGGGGTGCCCATGCCCGACGGCCGGCCGATCGCGATCCTCGACCACGGCGCGCATCGACGAGGTGTACGCGTAGCGAGCGGCCTGACGCGTCGTGCGAGTTGGCGGGGGCAGGGTCGTCTTACGGGTCGATTGGAGCGGTTTCGGTCTTCGCCTAGCGTCCCGCGTGGGGCACCGCCGGCCGCTGAAGCGGGTGGGCCGCTGTCGCGCGGGTGGGCCGATAGACGTAACGTGTAACAACGCTGTAGCCGGCAGTTTCTCCGCTTAGGATCCACTCCCGTCCCGTTTGCGGGTCAACCCCGCGACTGCAACCACCCACGCGCGCGCAGGACCCGCACGCTCACCGTTGTGGCCGTGCGCGCTGCGCGAGGCGATGCCGGTAAAGGACAACTCCGGGACCGCGACGCGCGGCGCGTCGCGGTCCCGGAGTTGGTGGGCCCTTCCCGTCTCAATGCTGTCAGGCGGTCACTGTCCCAGCCGCTTGACGATGTCGGCGAGGGTATCCGGGTCGAGCGGGGCGTTCAGCTGCGGCTCGGGCTCGAGGTCCGGCGGCGGCGCGCCCATGCCCGCGGGCAGGTGGGCGAACGTGAGCGGCTGGCCGTCCTCGGGGTGCGGGCCGTTCCACACCTTGTCGGCCGTGCCGTAGTCCTCCGGGCTGAACTGGTACAGGATGCGGTGCAGGCCCTGGTCCTCGTGGACCTTGGCCTCGGGGAACTTCTTGTTGCTGATGTCGGGGATCGGCAGGAGCTTGCCGATGTCGGCCCCGGTCAGCTTCTCCAGCGCCCGGGCGTAGGCGACGATGTGCACCCCGCCGCGGACGAGCAGGAACCCGATCATCGCCCGGGCCGTCTTGTCCGTCGTGCTCTCGTACGCGCGGATCTTGTTCGCGCGGGCGCCGCACTCGAGGTGGAAGTTGAACACGAGGTCCATCTTCAGGTTCCCGGTGGAGGTGACGTACGACCCGTTCCACGGGTTGCCCATCGAGTCGACCGGCAGCGCCGCCTGCCCGCTGGCGATCCAGTGGTAGCTGTTGCGCGCGTCCTTCATCCCGGCCAGCGGGGCGGCCGTCGGGTCGGTGCCGCGCTTGCTCGCGCCGGTGAGCAGCAGGTTGATCGCGTAGCTAACGAGCTCGATGTGCCCGTACTCCTCGGCGGCGATGTTCGAGATCAGGTCGTAGAACGGGCGGATCGGTTTGCGGCCGCGGAAGTTGAACGACTGGAACGTGTAGTTCATCAGCGTCGACATCTCGCCGTACTTGCCGCCGAGCAACTCCTGCAGGGCGGCGGCGGCGTTGGCGTCGGGGCCGTCGGGCATCGGAAGGTCGGTCATCAGGCGGTCGAGTTTGAGGATCATGGCGTGTTCTCCTTCGCGAAGCCGTGGGGCGGGGGTGGAGGTGGCCCCGCGCGGGGTCGCCTGCGGACGGAACGCGCGACACTAGCAGGTGGCCGTCGCCCTGTGAACATCGGAACTTCGGCGGCTCGTGAGCGTACGCCGATCGGCGTGCCGCCAGCCGATCAGCAGAATGGGGGAGCGACAGGAATCGGCGGACCTCGCGCCGTCGACTACGGTCCCGTACGCGACGTGCAGCCCGGGCACGTCACGTCGAGCAGGTCCTCGACGATCGCGCGCTGGGCGCGGGCGTTGCGCTCGATCGTCCGCAGCCCTCGGTCAGGTCGTCGGCCGTCGCGGCTGCCGTCGGCGAGGATCCGGGACCAGCCGAGGGTGGCGTTCAACGGCGTGCGCAGCTCGTGGCTGCGCGTTGCCAAGGACTCGTCCTTCAGCCGGCTCGCACGCTCGGCCTCGCCGCGGGCCGCCCGCTCGCCCGCGAGCAACCGCTCGCGCTCCTCGCCGGCGCGGCGCTGCTCGGTCACGTCGGTGTTCGTGCCGCACCACCGCACGACCCGGCCCGCCTCATCGCGAAGCGGTTCGGCGCGCGTGAGGAAGGGGCGGAACACGCCGTTGGCGCCCTTGAGCGGGAACTCCATCTCGACCACCTTGCCGCTGGCGATGGACGCCTTCCACCGATCCGGCACCGCCGGGAGCACGGCGGGGTGTGGACCCGCTGCCACCCCCAGCCCTCCATCTGATCGGCCGCCGCCCCGGCGTACTCGTACCACCGGCGGTTGTACCAGAAGATGTCGCCGTCCGGCCGCGCCATCCGCGCGAGCTGCGGGATCGTCTTGGCCATCTGCCGGAACATCACCTCGTTCGCGCTCACCGCCGCCGCCTCACCGACCGCACGAGCGGCGCTCCTCGAGTTGCTCTCGCACCACGTGCCGCCGGCACCTGCGCCGACAGCGCGTTCCCCTCCGGCAGCGCGAGGTGCTCGATCTACCCCACCTCCCAGTGCTCGTACTCGCGCAGCGCGGCCAGGGCGCCTCAGCATCCACACGTACACTCTCATCAACCTCCATTCTCGATAGGGCGACGGCATATGCGCGGATCCATGCGCCAACCCCTCACGCGGCCGGCTTCTCGCGTCCTCCGTGTCCAATCCGCGAGCGGTGCCAACATTAATAGATGGTGTGGGCGTCCGAGGCGTTGCGAGGCATTTTGGGGTCCCAACTCGACTCGCGCGCCTCGGCCGCGCGAGTGGCGACCATTAACTGTTCTTCGGCTGGCGACGCGCGGTGGGCTACAGATGTGCACGAGCGGTTGGTCCGACGCCTTCGTCGCGCACCGCCGGGGGCCCTGCGCCTACTCCGGGCGCTGCTCCTCAGTGCCCCCGGACGCCGGCGACACGTCTTATGAGACGTCGGCGGTTCTGTGGCTTCGGAGCGACAGATTCGTGCACGGGACCAACTTTCTCGCATGGCCCCATGGTCATTCCGGGTCGCCCGCAACGCAGCATTGTCGTCCGAGTCAGCTCTAGTGGGGCGACGTCCGCAAGCACCGTATCCACATCATTTGATCAAGGTGTGATCGTCATTTCGCCCAGCACCATTTCCGGAGGAGGAACCATGCGCCGTACCAAGCTCTTCGCGCTCGCGCTGTCCACTGTTGCTACCCTGTTCTTCGCAGAAGCCGAATCGTCCGGCGCCACCGTCCTCGGATTCGAGGTCCCCAACCAACAGCTCGGCGGCCCTGGTGACGACGACGGCACGTACACCGAAGCGGGCTTCATGGTCAGCGAGGCCTCGTTTACCGGCCTCAATATCCACAACGGCATGCTGCAAGATGGCGGGTGGGGCGGTGGGTTCCAGCTGGCGAGCACGACCCCGAGCGAGCTGTTCTCGCTCGTGTCGTTCGATGCCAGGACGCGCTACGGCAACCCGCCAAACATGACGGTCTACGGCTACGACGCTGCGAACGCAGAGGTGGCATCGCAGGCGTTCGTACTGACGGGCGAGACGGCAACTTACATGCTCGGAGAGACCTTCACCAACCTGTCCCGCGTCATGTTCCGCAACGGCAGCGACCCGGAGTTCGCCAGCATCACGGTACAGCCGGCGAACGTGCCCGAGCCGGCGGCGCTGAGCCTTCTCGGCGTCGGCGCACTGGGCCTCCTCGCCCGCCGTCGTCGTCGCGCCGCCGTCTGACGCGGCGCCCTCCCCGGCGTGATGGCGCGCCGATGGCCAAGAGGTGCCGACGCACGGAACGCTAGCGTTTTCGTCGATGGGACTGTGTGCCCGCCCCTGCCGCTCGCGCAGGCGCGTGCGGTGCGACTCCTGACGGGGCATGAGCAACTGAGGTTTTACGCTGCTCCAGAGTGGGTTCCGCAGGTACACGCCCAATATGTGTAAGTTTCCCACGATGCGACCGTTACGCCCGATGCGCGCCCCCCTCTCGACCCGCGCCGGGTCAGGGGGCGACTCCCCACGCCGCTCGTGTCCAATATTGATCGGGTGCCGACAAGTACACTTGTAGGCGGTCGGACGGTTGGGGAGGCGCGGCAAGGAGTTTCATAGTGTTCAATCCGCGTCGGCAGTGCGCGGAGCCCGTTCCCTCCAGTTCGCACCACGGGCCTGACGGGCAACACATGGTGAGCGAGGCGAATGACGAGACCGGGCGGCAGCAGCAGGAGCGGTTGGTTCGCCTCTTCGTCGCGCACCGCCGCGAGTTGTACGCTTACATCCTTGCGCTGCTCCCCAATGCCGCCGACGCCGACGACGTGTTCCAGGAAACGTCGGTGATCCTGTGGCGGCGGGCCGACACGTTCGACCACGGCACCAGCTTCCTCGCCTGGGCGTTCGGCGTCGCCCGCAACGTGGCCCGTAACGCCAGGGCAAAGCAGCTCCGCAGCAAGCTGGTGTTCGACGAGTCGGTGCTGGACCGGATCAGCGCCGAGGCGGCCGAGTTGTGCGCGACCGACGAGTTCTCCGTGCGACGGGAGGCGTTGGCGTCGTGCCTGGAAAAACTAACCCCACGCGACCGTGACCTGCTCGACCGCCGCTACGAGCCCGGCATGACGATCAAGTCGCTCGCCGCCGCCGTGGGCCGACCCGTCGAAGGCGTTTACAAGGCGCTGCAGCGGCTGCACGACGGTCTCTACGACTGCGTCGACAAGACCCTCGGCCGGCCGGGCAAGAAGACGACATGACCTCGACGACCGAAGCCGAATTCCGCGCGTTGCTGAACGCGCTCCGCGACGACCGGATCACGCCGGCGGAGGCGGAGCGCCTCCAGTTGCTGATCGCGTCGGACGACGAGGCGCTGCGGCTCTACGTCCGCTACGCCGCGATCGAGGCCATGCTCCGCGACCGCGTTGCCGGGCCCGCCGCCGCGATGGACGACGGTCCCATCGCCGCCGCCGCCGACCGGGTCGGGCCGGCGGATCCGATGGCGGCCGAGACGCTCTACGGCTACTCGATCACCCCGTGGGCGGGCGCCGACGACCTCGACGAGGACGACGCCCTGGCCGCCCCGCAAGTCGTCCGCCACCCCGCCCGCCGGACGGGGGTACTCGCGTGGGCGTCGCGGCACCGCGCCATCACCGGCCTGGCCGCCTGCCTGATCGTGGCCATCGCCTTGGCACTGACCCTGCGCCGCTCGCCGGGCATATCGGCGGAAGTCGTGCGGGTCGTCGACGCCGAGTGGGGCGCGGCGCGCCCCGGCGGCCCGCGCGGCACTTCGCTCGCGGCCGGCGCCGAGGTCGAGTTGCGCCGCGGGCGGGCCGACCTGCAGTTCCGCGACGGCGTGACCGTCAATGTCTTCGCGCCCGCCCGCTTCGCACTGACCGAAACCGGCGGCCTTCGCCTCGCGGAGGGCCGCGTGTCCGCCGAGGTGCCGCCGGCCGGGGTCGGCTTCGTCGTCACCACGCCGGCGTCGACCGTCGTCGACCTCGGCACCCGGTTCGGCGTGCTCGTCGAACGCGCCGGAGCCACCGAGGTGCACGTGCTGAAGGGGCGCGTCCGGGTCGAGCCCGGCGCACCCGGATCCCCCGCCGCGGCCGGCGTGCAGCCGGCCCGCGAACTCGGCGCCGACGCCGCCCTCCGAATCGAACAAGGCGGCTTGGCCGTGGCGACGGTGCCCGTCCGCCCCGACCGCTTCCGTCGGGGCGTCGACTTGGTGTTCGAGGTTCCCGACCAGCAGATCGGTGCCGCCGGTGACGACGACGGCACGTACACCGAGGCCGGCTTCAGGGTCAGCGAGGTGTCTTTCACCGGGCTCAATATCAAGGACGGGATGCTGCAGGACGGCGGCTGGGGTGGCGGCTTCGAGCTGGCGAGCACAAAGCCGGGCGAGGGAATGTCGCTCCTGTCGTTCGAGGCGAGAACGCGCTACGGCAACCCCGGCGGGGTAACAGTACTGGGGTACGACGGGACGAATCCGGACCCCGTGACATCGCAGGCGTTCGCGCTGACGGGCGAGACGGCGACGTACACGCTCGACGCGAGCTTCAACGACCTGTCGCGCGTCATGTTCCGCAACGAGAGCGACCCGGAGTTCAACAGCATCACGGTCACGACTGTTCCCGAGCCGCAGGCGGGTTACGCTCGACCCGTCCGCGATCCCCGCCGCGCACGCGGCGCGAGCGACGACCCGTATCCGCGCCGTCCACCGCAATCCCCGCAGCAAGCCGAGTGATCAGCACCTCCACGACCGACGCGTTGCCCTACGCGGTCGTGTACGGGCAACCAATGCGCAGGCAGTCCGGCGTTGCCCGCCCTGCTTCGGTAGCAGCGGACGGAACCCGGCGCGCGGCCGGTCGATATCGCGGTACGAAACGAGGAAACCTCATGCGCATCAGACGATCCCCCGGCTTCACGCTCGTCGAGCTTCTGGTGGTCATCGGCATCATCGGGCTGCTGATTTCCATCCTGCTCCCGGCGCTCGGCAAGGTGCGCAAGCAGGCCCGCCAGGTCGCGTGCCTGAGCAACATGCGGCAGTTGTCGCAGATGGTGATGATGTACGTGAACGCGAACAAGGGTTCGCTCCCATATGAAGACTGGTCGGGCGGTCGCGACACGGCGGCCTGGTTCAGTCGCGTGGCGCAGGTCTCCGGCGTACCGATCTCCACGAAGCAGCAGGACTCCACCGTCTGGACCTGCCCGGTCGCGCAGGCCGACGGGTACACCCGCACCGAGGTCGGCGGCCAGAGTCCCAACGACACCCTGTACAGCAACTCGATCAACTACTCGATGAACAACTACGTCCTTGGGCAGCAAACCTACCCCGGTGGCGTGCGGACGATGACGTCACCCATTTGGAAGATCACGAAGATCCGCGCGTCCACCTCGGTGATCGCCGACGGGGCGCTGAAGTGGCACGGGTATTTCAACAGCTACATCTGGGGGTCGACTTACACCGAGAATGTGGGTGGACCGAGCGGACTGTGGGGCCTGGGTGGGGGGGTGGACGCGCCCTGGCCGATCAACCGCGCCGACAACGACCCCCGCGGCTCGGCCGGGCGAGTGGTCAAGGCGCACAACGGCAGGCTGAGCGTCGGCTTCGCCGACGGACACGCCGAGGGGATGGACAGTCTGCCGCCGGAACTGGTCAAGCCGCAGTTGGCGCGGCAGTAGCGGCGGCGCCCAGCCGGAACCGCGGCGATCGGTGCGCATCATTGCGTAATCGCTCCGCGTCCCGATCCTCGGGCGAAGGCGTCCGGCGCTCGCGGATTGCGGATTTTCTTTCCGCTCGCCGCTTCAACGCCGCATCTTGAATCGAATACTCGACCTCGGCGCTCATCCGCCCGGACATCGGGGCGTGGGGCGTGTCGCCCCGCCGCTGGCCTCGTTCAGGCCGGCGTCATTGAGCGCGTCCGGGATATGCATGATGCAGAGTTCAGCGACCAAACGATCCGATTGGTTCGGCCGTGGGCCCGCCAACTTTTTCTTTCAGGTTTTGACCGTGGCGTGCGTCGTCGCGCAAGGCACCGCCGCAATGGCGGCCGGCGAATTTGACGCGCCGCGCGCCGGAAAATTCATGGCCGAGCACTGCGTCAGTTGCCACGGCCCGCAAAAGCAAAAAGGGAAGCTGCGGCTGGACACTCTGTCAGCGAACTTTGACGACCCGGCGGCGGCGCGCGTCTGGGTGGAGGTCATGGACCAACTCAACGCCGGCGAGATGCCCCCGCCGGAGGAGCCCCAACCCGCCGCCGCCGACCGGCAGCATTTCGCCCGGTGGGTCGCCGGCGAACTCCGCGCGGCCCAGCAGAAGTCGCGAAGCTCGGGTGGGCGGGCCGTGCTGCGGCGCCTCAGCCGCACGGAGTACGCCAACACGCTGCGCGACCTGCTGCACATGACGTTCCTGCCGGGCGAGGGGCCGCTCGAGTTTCTGCCGCCCGACGGTCGGGTCGACGGCTTTGACAAGGTCTCGGCCGCGCTCACGATCGACCCGTCCCTGCTCGACAAGTATTACGAGGTCGCGCAGCGCGTCGCAGAGGGGGCGGTCGTCCGCGGGCCCGTCCAGTTCCCAACCCACCGCGCCCGGTTCGAGCTCGAGGACACGGCGAAGCGCCAGTCGATCAGGTACCAGTGCGCCGAGCCGGGCTTCAAGTGCCGCGAGCACGACGTGATGCTGATGCAGGGCGGCACGCGCTCCTTCGATGACCTGTTCTACCCCGGCCTCCGACCCAAGCGGGTGCCGATCAAGGGAATGTACGCCGTCCGCGTCCGCGCCGCGGCCGACCCGGGCGCGAGTGGCGAGCCGGTCAAGATGCGGATCGTGCGCGAAGGGGGTGGCGAGGGCGTGCTGCTCGAGGTCGACGTCACGGCGCCCGAGTCGTCCCCCAAGGTGTACGAGGTGATCCTGCCGCTCGGCGTCGACGGCGGTGAGTTCTCCGTGCAGATCGTCAACGGATCGGCCTTCACCACCAACAACCCCGCTTACCGCAACATCGAAGAAGCAATCGAGAAGGCCGCGGCGGCTAAGGACTTTGCCACGGTGATGCGTCTCCGCGGGCGGCTGCTCGCCGAGGGGACGGTGGACTCCCAATCGCCCAACCCTGCTACCGTCGACCTGAGCAAGCTGCCCAAGCTGTTCCTCGACTACATCGAGATCGAGGGCCCGCTCATCGAGCAGTGGCCGCCCAAGAGTCACGAGTCGCTGCTCTTCAAGGGGAAGGACGCGGTGCAGGACGTCGCGTACGCGCGTGAGATCTTCGCGCGATTCATGCCGCGGGCGCTGCGGCGACCGGCGACGACTGCCGACGTGGACGCGGTCGTGAAGCTGGTCGCGGAGGAGCTCGCGGCGGGCACGGACTTCGAAGAGGCGATCCGCGTGGGCCTGACCGCGGTGCTGACCTCACCGAACTTCGTGTTCCTCGTGGAGCCCAGCGCCGACCGCCCCCGGCCGCTAACCGACTGGGAACTCGCCTCGCGGCTCAGTTATTTCCTCTGGTCGAGCATGCCGGACGACGCGCTGTTCGAACTGGCGGGGGCCGGCAAGCTGCGCGACCCGGCCGTACTGGCCGCGCAGGTCGACCGCATGCTGGCCGATCCGAAAAGCATTGCCCTGGTGAAAGGTTTCGCGGCCCAGTGGCTGCGTACGGACGAGTTCCGCAATTTCAAGCCCGACGAATACATCTACAAGGAGTACGACAACAAGCTCGGCGAGGCGATGGTCGGACAGACGCTGGCGTTCTTCGAGCACGTGTTGCGCAACGACCTGCCGGTGTCGACGTTCCTCGACAGCAACTTCACGCTCGCCAACCCGACGCTCGCCAAGTTCTACGGCTTTCAGGGCGTGACGGGTGACGCGTTCTCCGTCGTGCCGCTGCCGCCCGGCTCCCCGCGCGGCGGCTTACTCGGGCAGGCGGGCGTGATGCTCCGCGGGTCGGACGGCAACCGCACCAAGCCGGTCACCCGCGGCGTGTACGTGCGCGAGGTGCTGTTCAACGACCCACCCGACCCGCCGCCCCCCAACGTCGGGGAGATCGAACCCAACATCGAAGGTAAACGGCTCACGGTCCGCGACCGCCTGTTGCAACACCAGAAGATCGAGGCCTGCGCGTCCTGTCACCGTGGGATCGACCCGTACGGCCTCGCCCTGGAGAACTTCAACGTGATCGGTGCCTGGCGCGACCGCCAGGACGGCGAGGACTTCCGCGGCGGCGACGGCCCGCCGATCGACGCGGGCGGCAAGTTGCCCAACGGCCAAGCGTTCGCCGACTATGCGGAGTTCAAGCGACTGCTCCTCGACCAGAAGGACCGCTTCCGCCGGGCGCTGGCGGAGAAGATGTTCACCTACGCGGCGGGCCGTGCCCCGGAGACGGCCGACCGCGGCACGATCGAGCGCTGTACCGGTGCGATGACCGCCGGCGCCGACACGCTCCGCACGCTGATCAAGGCCATCGTCGCCAGCGAAACGTTCCGGACGAAGTAACGATCCGGCAGCCGGCCACGATGACCTTTCCACGAAAGACGACGTTATGAAACCCTCGCGCCCCACCCTCTCCCGTCGCCAGCTCCTCCGCGGCGCCGGCACGCTGATGGCCCTGCCGTACCTCGAATCGATGATGGCGTCGTCGGCGATCGCGCTCCCGCAGCCGACCGCCCCGGCGCGGATGGGGATGTTCTACTTCGGCACCGGCATGAACATGCGCCAGTTCACGCCGGCAGACGAGGGCAAGGAATTCACCTTCTCGCGCATCCTCAAGCCCCTCGAGCCCCACCGCGGTGAGTTCACCGTCTTGTCGAACACCTACCTCGACAAGGGCGGCGGCCACGACGGCGCGTACCCGTTCTCGACCGGCATCGCCAAGGACCAGAAGCAGTCGGTCTCCCCCGACCAGATCGCCGCTGAGTCGCTGGGCAAGGACACGCGTTACGCGTCGCTGCAGATGTCGGTGAAGCGCGGCACCAGCTACGGCGAACAGCCGCTGGCGACGATCGCCTGGAACCAACAAGGCGTGCCGCTCGCCGCGGAGAACGACCCGCACGTCCTGTTCAGCCGCCTGTTCAAGCCCGACAGCGCAGACGCCAAGGCGCTGCAGACCACCGAGTTCCGCCGCCGCCGCAGCGTGTTGGACCTCGTCCGCGACGACGCCAAGCGCCTCGAGGGCCGCGTCGGCGCCACCGACCGCCAGCGGCTCGACCAGTACTTCAACTCCGTCCGCGAACTCGAGAAGCAACTCGAGCGGCGCATCGCGTGGTCGGACAAGCCCAAGCCCCAGCCCCAGGCCGACGCGGTCCGGGCCGAGGGGTACGCGCACTCGATGGTGCCCGAGCCCGAGGGCGTGCCAGGCTTCTTCTACGACCAATACGCGAAGCTGATGTACGACCTGATCGCACTCTCCTTCCAGACCGATTCAACCCGCGTCGTCACCTACGTCGTCCGCACCGAATTGGCCGGCGGCGTCTATCCCGAGTTCGGCGTCTCCAAGGGCTACCACGCCCTGACCCACCACGGCAACGACCCGCAGAACCTTGAGGAACTGGCGAAGGTCGACACGATCTACATGGGCCACTGGGCCTACTTCCTCAGCCGGCTGCGCGAGATCCGCGAGGGCGACCAAAACCTGCTCGACCGCACCGTCCTCGGGTTCTCCAGCGGCATGGGCATCGGCCACAGCAAGGACCTCCTGCCGACGGTCCTCTCCGGCGGCGCCGGGCTCGGCGTGCAGCACCAGGGGCACCTCAAGCTCCAGACCGCCGCGCCGCTCGCCAGCGTCTGGCACACGATGCTCGACCGCGTCGGCGTCAACGTGCCCGGCCAGTTCCAGGACAGCAAGGGCCCGCTCAAACAACTCATCCGCGCGTGAGCGTACCGCACATGACGTTTCGCATTTCGATAGCAATCGTCGCCACGACGTGCCTGATGGTCTGGACGAGCTTCGCCGGCCTGACCGCCGGCGCTGAGCCGCCGAAGACGCAAGGCAACGGGGTGGGCATGACGCTCGTCTTGATTCCGGCCGGACGGTTCGAGCGAGGCGTGACGGACACGCACGTGCTCAACGCCAATCACGCAAACGTCATCCTCCAAGGCCCGGATTTGCAGGACGAGCGCCCCGCGCACCCCGTGCAGATCTCGCGCCCGTTCCGGATCGGCGCGCACGAGGTGACGGTCAAACAGTTCCGCGCTTTCGTCGACGCCACCGGATTCAAAACTGACGCCGAGACCTCCGGCCGTGGTGCACTGTCCTTGCGACCCGGAGACCAGGAGGCCGTCGACCGCTTCGCGCTCGACGCCAAATCCACCTGGCGCAACCCGGGCTTCGAACAAGGTGATGACCACCCCGTCGTCTGCGTCAGTTGGAAGGACGCCGTCGCGTTCTGCGACTGGCTCGGAAAGACCGAGGGCGGGAAGTACCGCCTGCCGACCGAGGCCGAGTGGGAGTACGCCGCGCGGGCCGGCTCGAACACGATCTACGCCGGCGGCGACCGCCCCGAGACGCTGCGCGAGTACGGCAACGTCGGCGACGCCACGCTGGAGGCGGCTGTTCTCGGCAGCGTGAAGCCGCAGCAGGCCAACCGCCTCACGCCCGCCGACGGCGACGGCTTCGTCTACACCGCCCCCGTCGGCCGCTTCAAGCCCAACGCCTGGGGCCTGTACGACACGCACGGCAACGCGTGGGAGTGGTGCGCCGACCGCTACTTCGATCGCTATTACCAGCAGCTCCTCGACGAGGCGCACAAGAAGGGGCCGTACCCGAAGGTCGCCGTCACCGTCGACCCGCAGGGTCCCGACTCGACCGCCCAGCACCAGTACGGCGACTGGCGGCTCCACCCGCGGCGGCTGCTGGTACACCGGCCCGATGGCCTCCCGCCACGCCTCCCGGGCCTTCGGCGAATCCGCCGACGCCTTCTGCCACACCGGCTTCCGGGTGGTCCGAGAGGAGCCCTGAGTGCTGCACGCGACACCGTCAAGACCCGAGTGTCGCCGCCAGAACTGCTCTGCCCCTGTCATCACATCTGTGGGTCGCGGCGCAGCACCGCTCGCAAGTCTTCAGGTGGTCAAACGGGCAGGCGGTGAGCCTCGCCACCCGCTACGCGTACGATGCCGTCGGCAACCTGCACTCGGGTACGACGAGGACGTTCATCGACGCCGGGAAGACCGTCTCGGCACCGGTGGCCAGCGTAACGTTCGACCTGAGCCACCACCCGACGAAGCTCTCGATGGTCGAGGCCATCAAGGGCCAGTCCGGCTGGCTGATCAACGGATATTCACTCGGCTACGGGAGAAGTCGTCCGATCCGGTTACGGTCCGGTTTCGGCTGAAGTCTGATCCGGTTGCGGTGGGCGGGCCGACGCTCGGCCAACAAAAAACCCGCCGCTTTCCTGCGAAAGCGGCGGGTCGTGCAGTACCCCCAAGGGGAGTCGAACCCCTGTCCTCTGGCTGAGAACCAGATATCCTAGGCCACTAGACGATGGGGGCGTCTGTGAGATCTCAGTACGACCTAGTGCGGCGGATTATGGGCGCGAAAAAGCGGGCCGTCAAGGGGTCACTTCGTCTCGCGCGACACTTCTTCGATTAGCTCGCGCGGGCAACCGATATCGGCGACTTGGATCCGGCCGAGATACCGGGCCGCATTCGGGTGGGCGAAGCCGGTTTTTTCAGCCACAAACGTGACGGTTCGGGTCGCGCCGACGCAGGGGCCGAGGGGCAGGCCGGCGTCGCAGTCGAGGCCGCTGGGGACGTCGACGGCGAGGACCGGAGATTTACTCTGGTTCACGGCGTTGATCACCGCGGCGGCGTCGGGGCGGGGCGGGGTGTCGAGGCCCGTGCCGAACATCGCGTCGACGATCAGGTCGAAGCCCGTCGGCGGGGCGGCGGGGTCGGCGGCCGTCACGGGGATGTTCATCGCCCGAGCGATGCGCCAGTTGACCAGCGCGTCGCCGCGGAAACTGTCGGGGCGGACGATCAGGTGAACGGTGATCGCGTGGCCGCGGTTGTGCAGGTGCCGGGCGATTGCCAAGCCGTCACCGCCGTTGTTGCCGCCGCCGCAGAAGATCGCCACGTTCGACGCCCCCGGCCCGATCATCGCATGGGCGATCTCGGCCGCGGCGCGGGCGGCGTTCTCCATCAGCACGATGCCGGGGATCCCGTACCGCTCGATCGACAATCGGTCGATCTCCCGGACCTGCGCGCGCGTCAGACGGGTCATTTCCACCTCCGCTCCCCGGCCACTATAGTCCGGCCCATGCTCATCCTGCTCACCAACGACGACGGCATCCGCGCGCCGGGCCTCGTCGCGCTGTACCGCGAACTGACGAAGCTCGGCGAGGTCCACGTGGTCGCCCCGGAGACCGTGCAGAGCGCGACCGGCCACGGCATCACGCTCTCCACGCCGCTGCTGACCGACCAAGTCACGGTCGAGGACACGTTCACCGGCACCGCGATCGACGGGCGGCCGGCCGACTGCGTGAAGCTCGCCGTGGCCAAGGTGCTGCCGCGCCAGCCGGACCTCGTCGTCAGCGGGATGAACAGCGGGGCGAACGTCGGGATCAACGTGCTGTACAGCGGCACCGTGGCCGCGGCGATCGAGGCCGCGTTCCTCGGGCTGCCGAGCATCGCGGTCTCGCTGTACCTCCGCAACCACATCCCGACCGATTACGCCCGCGCCTGCGCGCACGTGCGCCCGGTCATCGAGCAGATCCTCGCCCGCGGCCTCCGGGGCGGGCAGTGCGTCAGCATCAACGTCCCGCCGACGCGCGAGGGGGAGTCGCCGACCGGCGTGAAGGTCGTGCGGCAGTGCACCAACGCGTGGACCGACACGTACGACGAGCGCAAGGACCCGCGCGGCCGCAGCTACTTCTGGAACAGCAGCGTCTTCACGCTGGGCGACACCGACGACGACACCGACGTCGCCGCCCTCCGCGACGGCTACGTCACCGTCACGCCGCTGCAGTTCGACATGACCCACTACATGATGCTGCGCGAGTGGAAGGACCAGGACTGGTCGCTCAAGCCGTGACGCGGCGGGACGGGCGCCGACCCCGAATGGCTCCCGTTACTCGGCGCGCCGCTTGTCGATCAGCTTCCGGAGGAATACGGCGGCGATCTGATCGCCCTGCGAAGCGCGTTCTTCGAGGAGCCGGCGGGCTTCCTCGAAATCACCCAAGGCTTTCTCGTAGGTCAGGCCGACGAAGACGAGGTCGCCGGGTCGGTAGGCCGGCGTGCCCGCCTTCGACCGCACCGCCTCCTCGGCGGCGCGGAGGAGCGCCCGCGCCGCCTCGGCGTCCTTCGCCAGTCCGCCTCGCCCGGCGGCGGTCAGGGTGGCCAACTCGAGCAGTGACGATTGCGTGCCCGCCTCGGCCGCCTTGCGGAACCACTTCACCGCCTCGGCGTCGTCGGCGGCCAGTCCCTTTCCCGCCAGGTATGACTCGCCCAGCGCGTGCATGCATGCGGCGTCGCCCCGGTCCGCGCCCGCCCTGGTCCACTCGATCCCTTCCGCGTCGGAGATCTCGCCGTCCCCCCACGCGATGTTCAGCACGACGCACGCTCGCGCGTCGCCCGCGGCGGCCGCCTCGCGGGCGTATTTCACGGCGAGCTTACGGTCCTTTCGTTCGGCGTAGGCGATCCAGGCGAGACCGGTCTTGGCCGGCACGTCGCCGAGGTCGGCGGCGGCGACGTACATGTTCCAAACTTCCACGTTGTACCGCGCGTCGCCCGTCGAGCGCAGCTCGTCCGCGGCAAGCCGCATCGTCGTGCCGTCCCCCGCTGCGCGTGCACGTTCGTACGTCTCGCGAGCGGATCTCGCGAACGCGTCGTCCGCGATGTCGAGGGACTCGAGGTCGCCGACGTCGTTGGCGGCGTCGGCGGCGTCGATCGCTCCCGGCTCGGGTCGCAATGCGACGTAGAGCAACGTCACGGTCGTGACGGAGAGTAGGATGATCAGGACCACACTGATGAGCGTCTGCTGCTGCTTCAAGTTTCCCCCGGGCTCGGTCGGACGGCCAGCCTGCGTGAGGTCGCGTGTACAGCCTGAATCTCGCCGGGCGGCTGATCTTCACGATACCACGGCCGGCGGAACGGGGGCACATCCTGTCGCGCGGGTAACAGCCGGGGGCTCGCGGGGAACTGGGGGAGGGCGGGGTGTGGCCGGGCGGGCGAACGCCGCGTCGGCGCCGTCCACCGTCGCGGAACGACGGCGGCTCCTTTGGTCTGCTGCGCGTCGCCGCGGCGGGATGGCTTTTGGCGCCAGTCAACGGGACGGAACGCCCATCGCGGCGCACCCCCGGCAGTCTCCGCGCGGCCAGATGACGCCGACAAGGCGCCGCGCCAGGTGAGACGTGGGCCGCCTTGCAGCAGAACGGCTATTCGTCGTTTTTCAGGCGAGGAGCGTCGACGCGCCCGCCACGAGCTCGTCGAGGTTGGCGGTCGTGCGGTCGATCATCGATTGGTCGAGCTTCACGTCGCTCATGCCGGCGTCGTACATCTTCTGGTGCAGCGCGGTGAGGTTGAAGCCGTGCTTCGACTGGCTGCAGATCGTGTCGGCCGCGTAGACGATCGTGACGAGCTGGCGGCTCTGGTCGGCGAGGCCGGCGGGGCGGTGGTGGTGCCCGGCGACGAGCTGGCAGCTCCGCGGGAACTTCCACTGCTCGGCCAGCGCCTGGCCGAGCTGCTGGTGGTCCATCCCGATCAACTCGCGCTCGACGTCGCAGAAGTTCTCGGTGCCCGTCCTCGCCCGCTCGCACGCCGCGCGGAGTTGTTCCGGGTGGAGCTGGAGGCTGACGAGCAGGCCGAGGTCGTGGATCATGCCGGCGAGGAACGCCTCGTCGGCGACCTGCAGCTTCATCTGCTTCCCCAGGTCGCGGGCGGCGACGCCGACGGCGACGCAGTGCGTCCACAGGTCCTTCGCGGCGAACCCGTCGCACAGCTTGGCGCCGCGGAACATCTGCCCGAGGCTCGTCGCCACCGCGATGTTCTTGATCGCGTTGAGCCCGAGCAGGACGATCGCCCGCTCGATCGAGCCGATCTGCCCCGGCAGCCCGTAAAACGGACTGTTGACGACCTTGAGGATGCGCGTGACCAGCGCCGGGTCGTGCGCGACGATCTTGTGCAACTGGCCCGCCGAGCTCCTGGGGTCGTCCACCGTCTTGATGATCTGCGCGGTGACCTCCGGCAGGGCCGAGATCATCGTGATCTTCTTCACGGCTTCGAGGACGCGGGCGTGATTGTCGGCGACGGGGGCTGCGGTGGTCATGTAGGGCGTCCTTTGTCGTCTTTATCGAGAGGCCGCCCGCCCGACTTGAGGCCGACGGGCGAAGCGCGGCGTCCGCGCCCGCGTCGGGACTCGCGCGCGATCAGTAGGTGATGAGCTTTCGGAGCAGCCGGTCGTTCACCGGAACCTTCGCGAGCACGTCCGCGATTCGCCGGCCGGCGTCGCCGCCGCCGTACACGTTGGCCGCCCGGCTGCGGCGCGGCCGCCCGCCGTTCCAGATCGTCTCGATCGCCTCGCGGATCGCGGCCGGGTCGAACGGCACGTTGCGCACGTTAGGGCCGTGTTCGCGCCCGTCCTGTCGGGGGCCGATGTCGACGACCGGCGTGCCGAAACTCGCGGCCTCGATGATTCCGCTCGAGCTGTTGCCGATCAGCAGGGCGGCGTCGCGCATCAGCGCCAGAAACATGGGCCGCGGCACGTCCCGGCGAAAGTGCCAACGCGGGAGGCCGCACGCGCCGTCCCAGCACCGGACGATCCCGGCCGAGCCGGGGTCGTTATTCGGGTAGATCGTCACGACCGCGTCAAACGGGAATGGCCGCAGTTCCCGCAGAATCATCGCCGCGCGCCGTTCCTCCTGCCGCGCGTCGGGGCCGGTCGGGTGGAGCACGAGCAGCGCGTAGCGACGTGGCCGCACGCCCGGAAACGTCCGCGTCACGTCCGCCCACGGCGCGGCCGCCCCGTTGATCCCGTCGACGCCGGGGGAGCCGACGGCGTGGACGCGCCAGGCGTCCTCGCCGAGCTTGCGGATGCGGTCCGCGCTGCGGCGGGTGGCCGGGAAGTGGACGTGGGCGAGCTTCGTGATCGCGTGGCGCAGCGCGTCGTCGACCTGCCCGAGCGCGCGGTCGCCGCCGTGGACGTGCGCCACCGGCACGTGCGCCACGTGTGCCGCCGCCGCCGCCGCGAACGCCGCCACGCGGTCGCCGACCACGAGCACGACGTCCGGCCGGAGCAGCGCGAACGCCCGCGCCATGCCCGCGACGGCCGTGCCGGTCTGCACCGCATTGCCGCGCGGATCGCCCGTTGGCTTCCACGGCACGACCGCGTCGACTTTCCACCCGTCGGCGCGCATGCCGTCGATGCTGCGCCCGCGCGTGCGGTCGAGGTGCATGCCGGTCGCGACGAGTTGCAGGGACAGCCGGGGGTGCGAGCGGATCGCGTCGAGCGTCGTCCGCATCAGGCCGAATTCGGCCCGGGTGCCGGTGACGAAGCAGATGTTCCGGCGGCGGGGCATGCGAAGGTAGGGGCGCGGCGCTCGGTTCGCGGAAGGAAGGCGGAACGTCCAACGTCCGACGCTCAACGTCCGACGTTCAAATGAAGCAGGGTCCCTTCTACTTGGACGTTGAGCGTCGGACGTTGGACGTTGGACGTTGGACGTTCGTTTCCAGACCTTCGGATGCTCCGCCGAGCCTACGCCGCGTCGGAGAGCATGTCCCACTGGAGCATCAGCCCCGCGTTCAGCGGGCGGACGGCGCGGCGGCCGACGGCGGACTGGATCAGCGCGGCGGGCAGGCCGGTGCCGGGGCGCTGCACGGTCAGGTCCTCGGCGCGGAGCACCTCGCCCTCCTTCAAGTCGCGCCGCAGCACGAGGCTCTGGCGGCTGACGCTGCGGACGTCCTGCTCGCAGTCGAGCACGCGCTTGCCCGGCGCGCCGCGCAGCGCGTCGGCCTCGCGGATCATGCGGACGTACCGCTCGAACTGCGCGGGGTCGCTGCTGGCGGCGTGGTCGGGGCCGCGGCCGTCGCGGTCGATCGTCAGGTGCTTCTCGACGATCATCGCCCCCGCGGCCGCCGCCATCGCGCCGGCGAGGGGCTCGGTCGTGTGGTCGGAGTAGCCGACCGGCACGCCGTAGCGGGCGAGCAGCTCGCCGATCCAGCAGAGGTGCGCCTGGTCCTTCGGCGCGGGGTAGCTGCTGACGCAGTGGAGGACCCCGAAGCGGGCGTTCCACTCGCCGAGCCAGCGCGCGGTGCGGTCGACCTCGTCGACCGACGCCGCCCCGGTCGAGACCAGCAGCGGGCGGTTCAGCGCGGCGGCCGCCTCGAGCAGCGGGCGGTTGACGACGTCGGGCGAGGCGATCTTGATCGCCGGCAGGCGCAGCCGCTCGACGTGGTCGAGGTCGGCCGGCGAGAACGGCGTCGCCAGCGGGATCATCTTCTGGTCGCGGACGGCGGCGACGACCTTGCGCAGCTCCTCGGCCGACAGCTCGTACTTGCGGAGCATGTCGATCGGCGAGCCGTCGCGCACGCGCTCCCGCTGGTACTCGGCCATCGCGCACGACGGGTGCAGCAGGCTCGCGGCGCGGAAGAGCTGGACCTTCACCGCGTCGGCGCCGCAGTTGGCGGCGATGCGGACGAGGTCCAGCGCCTTCGGGACGGACCCGTCGTGGTTCACGCCGAGCTCGGCGATCACGAACGTGGGGCGGCCGGGGCCGATCGTCTTACCTTCGATGTGCAGCTCGTTCATCCGGCAACCCTCATTGGCTCGACGGCGGCCGGCGCGGGGGCCGGCGACGGCGTCGTGCGGGCGCGGAGGGTGGCCTCCGCCTGGAACAAATCGCGGAGGTGGTCGACCTCGACCGTCTCCCCCATCTCGGTCTGGAACCCCTGGCGGTCGTCGCCGAAGAACGCGTGCGGGTCGTCGTGGTTCAGCCGCCCGCGCAGCATCGCGTCGCGCGACACGGCCACCACCGCGGCGTCGTGCAGCAGCAGCGGCGCAAGGTCCTGGCGGCGGTGGATGCTGCCGGGCACGTTCGGGCGGACGATGTCCCCCTCGAGCGTCGACATCCACGCCGGGTGCCACTTGCCCACCGGGCAGAAGCTACGCACCGAGTCGCACCCGGTGTCGGCCAGCATCCGCACGGCGCGGTCGATGACGCCGGCGCCGCGGGCCGGCACGTTGCCGTACAGCACGACCAGCGCGTCGGCGCGGAAGTCGACGGTGGACTCGACCGCGTCGAGCGCGTGGAGCATCACGTCCTGCACCGACGCGTCGGCCGTCGCCAGGTCGGCCGGCCGCTCGATCGTGCCGAAGCCCGCGGCGGCGCCGGCCTTGAGGACCTTCGGGCAGTCGCTGGAGACGACGACGCGGGTCAGCAGCGTCGACCGCGTCGCGTGCTCGAAGGTGTAGTCGATGACGGGCCGGCCCAGCAGCGGCAGCAGGTGCTTGTTCGCCAGGCCCGCGCTGCCGGCCCGGGCCAGGATCACGCCGAGGACGTTCATCTGTTTGTCGCTCATCACGTCGCTCCGCTTCGCTGTTTCTCAGATCGTCCGGGAAACGCCGTTGGCTTTATCGGAACTGGACGAAGTGCGGTCTGAGGGCCGCGCGTAGGTGAAGTTCGCACGTGCCCGATGTAATAGTGGCCATTTCACGGCTTGAGATGACTGGGCCTCGCACGTGATTCCCCACGGTTCCGTTCCGAACATCCGAATCGCCACCCGTGACGCGCGCCTACGCCGGCGAAGTCGTGAACGATCGCCACGCCCTCAGGGCCGGTGCCACTCTTTGCACGCGACGCAGGTCGGGGCGGCGGCGAGGTCCCCGTCGGCGTGCTGTCGGCGCAGGGGTTGCATCGCCCGCTGCCACACGTCGCCGACCGCGTCGTGACCGGCGTGGCCGAGGGTCTGGCGGCCCAAGACGTCCTCCTCGCACGACACGAACCGGCCGTCGCTCAGCACCGTGAGGCGCGACCAGAGTCGGGCGCACGGCCGGCGGCGGGGCGGGGCCATGTCGGCGACGCCGGCCGGCGGCACGAGCCCGCCGCAGTCGCTCGGCCCGCGGACCACCGCGCTGCCGACCGCGCGCAGCCACTGGTCGTACCACGCCTCCATCTCGCCGAGGTTGGCCGCGAGCTTCATGAACGTCGGCACGAGGATCGGCACCCGCCCCTTCGCCGACTGGCGGGCCGTCACGAACGCGCTGATGTTCTGCAGGACCGCCGTGTACCCGCCGACGCCCATGGTCGCCTCGTAAGTGGCGGCCGTGAGCGCGGGGACGTGGACGCTCAGCACGTCGATCGGCGACTGCGCGAGCGACGCGGCGCTCGCGGCGTCGATCCCGAGTAGGTCGGTCTCGACGTGGATGGCGCCGATGCCGGCCGTCGCGGCGGCGTCGACGATCTCGACGAACTGCCGCGCGAGCAGCGGGTCGCCCACGCCCGCGATCGTCAGCCGCACGTCGTCGGCGGCGGCGAGTTGCTCGAACAGGGACCTGGCCGTGGCGAGGTCGAGTTCCCGGCGGGCGATGTTCGCGTGACGGCCGGGCCAGTAGATCGGATTCGTGGCGCGGTCGGTGTTGAGTTCGAGCACCACCTCGCGCGGCAGGTCGTCCGCGGCGCCCGCCGCCCCGTGTACCCGTCGGACGAGTTCCTCCGCGCCGCTGGCGATGAGCTGGCCGTTGAGCGGGAGCGTCGCCGCGCTGATCTTGCGGACCTGCCGGTCCGAGTCGAGCGTGAACCGGTGCGTGGTGCGGGCGACTGACGTCGGCACCGGCGCGCATCCGTCGCCGGACAGCGGCTCGCGGCTGAGCTGGTCGGGCAGGTAGTGGAGCAGCCGGCCCGGGTGCGTCCGGGCGGCGGCGAGGCGGTCGAGCAGCGCGCGGCGGATCAGGACGCCGGCCAGCCCGGGGGCGGCGGGCGCGAAGACGAGTTCGAGGTCGGGGTGTTCCGCCGCGCGGTCGACGAGCGCGTCGAGCAGGCCGGGGTCGACGAGCCCCGACGCCGGGTCGACGAGCAGCGCCGCCTCGCCGCCGAGGCCGTCGGCGGCCTCGCGGACCCAGGGGCCGAAGAAGCCGCGGTCGAACTCGCACGTCGACAGCAGCCCGCCGCGCCACCCGTCCGCCCAGCGGCGGGCGGCGGTCACGGCCTCGACCTCGGGCAGCCGCACGCGCGGCCCCTTCGCCAGCACGTGCACGTCGCCGGCGGCGGGCATGACGGCGCCGAGTTGATCTTCCCAGCAGACGATCGCCACGCCGCCGCCCACGCGCCGGCACCGCGCGACGCGGTCGAGCGTCCACGACAGCACCGAGCGCCCGCGGAACGGGCGCGTCGCGCTGTTGCGCTCGGCCGGCTCGTGGAGCATCGACAGGACGGCCGTCACGTTCATCGCGCGGCCTCCGCCGGGTTCTGTTGATTCGCCGCCGCTGATGCCGCCGTGAGCTGCGCGATCGACGCGTCCATCAGGTCCTGAAACGCGCGGGCGGCGTCGAGAATGCCGCGGACGTTTTCGACGTCGCGCCCCACCTGCCGCCGCTGGCGTTCGTCGGCGTCGACCTTCGCCGACGACAGTCGCCGGTCGGCCTCGAACCGCTTCAGCTCCGTCTTCTGCGTGAGGTGGACGACGAGCTCGTAGCAGCCGCCGAGGTCGTTCATCCGCGCCCGCAGCGCGTCGATCTGCCCGATCAGGCGGTTGACGAGCGGCTGGTTCGTCACGTGCTCGCGCAACTGTTCGAGCAGCGGCAGCGTCTGGCGCGCCACGTCCTCGA
>JAUJNJ010000030.1 GCA_030448225.1 Phycisphaerae bacterium | reverse complement strand
GCGGCGGCGGTCGCGGCGTCGTCGGCGATGCGGGCGGCCGCGGCGACGGGGTCGCCCACCTTGTAGCGGTCGGTCTTGCGCACGGTCAGCACGACGTCTTCCAGCCCCTCGGCCGCGCCGTCGGCGAGGGCGGCGATCCGCACCTCGGCCGAGTACGCGCCGCGCGGGATGACCACGCGGCCGGTCAGCGTCTCGAAGTCCTGCCCCGCCGCCGCGGCGCCGCTCAACGTGTAGCGCACGGGCAGCGGCCGGTTCACGTTGCCGAAGCTGCGCATGACGAGGAACGTGCCGTCGTCCGCGCCGCCGTTCACGCCACCGACGAGCGCGCCGGCCGCCGGCTCGACGGCCATCGCGTCGCTCGCCATCACGCCCACGTGGGTCCCGGTGTGCGTGCCGGTGCCGCCGCACATGAGCGTGCGCCGCTCGAGCGCCTCGACGACGCCGAGGGCGGCGCGGCGAAGGGGCGCGGCGGGGTCGGACGTCGTCGTGCGTCGGCGGCGCGGGATGGCTGTCGGCGGTTTGCTCATAAATCCGTGTCTCACTCTGGAAGAAAGATCTCGGCGCGCCCCCGGGGCGGATCGCGCGCCGGCGGCGGCGGTTCCCGCCGGCGCGGGCCGCGGGACGATGCCGGGGCCTGACCCGCGGAAATCGTGCGGGACGGCCGTCTGAGGCCGGCGACTATAGCACACCCTTCTCGGCGATGAGTAGCAGCTTTTCCCGCCGCAGACCCCGCGCGACCGCCCATCTTCACAGGCGCGTGAGCGGCGCGAAAAGCTGCGCCGGTTGTAGGGGAGCGGCCCCGTGCTGCGGCCGGATAGAGCGCCCGCCGATCGAAGACGCTGCGCCGAAACTGGCTGCGTCGGCGCGTGGGGACGCCCATCACGCCGCACGATCTGCTCGTGCCGTGCGTACGGTTCTTGCGACTGTTCTCCGACGCCCCGGGTTCGATCCGCGTCCTGCATCCGCTTCGGCCCCACTGCTTTCCAGAACGTATCGGAGACCGTGATCGAGAAGTCGCGGGCCTGCGCATGGCGCGGGCGTCTCGCCCGCGTCTTCGAACCCACGAACGCCGGGCGTCCCGCCCGCGCCACGCGCAGCAGCCCGAGGCTCGTCGCCGGACCGCGATCTCGAACACGTTCCGAAAAGTCGAAAGACGGGGCGTGGCGCCGGCGTCTCGGCGCCGTTCTCATTCCAGACGCGCGTCTGCGACGCCCGCACGAGCCCGACCTTGCCGGCAGCAGTCGCGCCTCGAACCGGACTCAGGCATTTATCTACCCATTTCTATGTTTTCGCACTTGCCGTTCGCATTCCCTTACCCAAATATAAGGCCCTCCGCAGCAGCGGGTGCAGAAGCGTCAGCAGCGCGGGGGAAGATAACAGGGGGCGGCGCCGGAGGATCTGGCGACATGCCGCCCCACCGCCGGCACCCGACGGGCCGGCGGCACGTGCATGGAGATGTTCAGCATGCCGATGATCTTAGTGGTGGACGACACGGCCACGGCGCGGGCCGCGTTGATCAAGTTGCTCCGACAGGAAGGGTACGAAACCGAGGCCGCCTGCAACGGCCGCGAGGCGCTCGCCCGCCTCGAGCGCCCCGCCGCCCGGCGGCCCGACCTCGTGCTGCTCGACATCGCCATGCCCGAGCTCGACGGCCTCGACGTGCTCGAGAGCCTCAAGGGCGACGCCCAGTGGAAGTCGCTGCCGGTCATCATGCTCACCGGCGAGTGCGACACCCACTGCATCCGCCGGGCCGAGCAACTCGGCGCGAAGGACTACTTCGTGAAGGCGACGTTCTCGATCGCGCAGATGCTCGAACAGGTCGACCGCTACACCCGCCCGCTCTGCAATTAGAGCCGGTTGCGGCCCCTGATAGCTGCGCCGATCCTGTCGTCCGAAGAGGGTGTGCGAGAAGACGGCAGTGTTCGTCGTCCCGCGCAGTAGCCAGTTCCCACCCTGTTGCAACACACCTTCCAGGGCCCCGCGTAAGATCCTTTGCTGCGCTGACGATGTCATGCACCGGAGCAATGCCGCGCGGAGATGCGAGCTGGTCTAACGCCCGATTCCCGCGTCGGTTCGTCGCCGCGCGCGTGAACGGGCGCAGCGGGCGCTTGCGGTTTCGCCGCGTTCAGTCAGCCGAATCCGCCGGACGCGCGCAATTCGGCATCGTCGAGCGGAGACGGCCTGCTCTCGCTCGCCCGTCCGGCACTCCCGTCGCCCCCACCGGGCGGCATGGCCCGGCGATTGCAGGCTCATCGCTGACCGGCGGTTCGGATTCGACCCGCCAACCGAAAACAGCGAGAGGAGCACGCGCGATGTCACGGGACCCTTCGGGCAACGTCACCGGCGGCGGCGGGTTGAGCGGCTACACCGGCAACCCCGACCTGCGCACGCCCGCGCTCGGCCGCTCCAGCCGCGACCTCGCCTCCGACAGCGGCCCGGCCGGGGCGTCGGAGGAACTGTTCGGCACGGGCGACCGCGAGAGCGAACTGCTCACCGGCCGCACCGGCGAACCCGCCGCCGACCCCGACGCCGCCGACCGCACCCGCCCGCGCAAGCTCAACCCGGAGATCGACCCCGACACCCGCATGGGCCTGCGCCCCGCGATCGCCGCCGCCGTCGAGCCCGACCGCCCGTCCTACCCGGTCCACGCCGCCGGCACCCGCGGGGTCACCGGCGCGGCGGCCGGCGCGATCGGCGCGGCCGTGCTGGCGGCGATCCTCTACACCGCGTTCTGGACCGGCATCATGCCGGCGCCGAACTTCGTCGCTGCCGAACGCGCCTGGCTCGGCGCCCGCTCCCCCGCGCTCGACCACCTGCTCGGCGCCGCCGGCTTCCTGCTCGCCGGTGCGCTATGGGGCGCGCTCTTCGGCCTGATCGTCTCCCGCCCCACCGTGCTGAAAGGGATGGCGTTCGGCCTGCTCCCCACGCTCTTCCTCTGGCTCGTCATGGCCCCCGCGCTGGGCCAACCCGCCTTCAACGGCTTCCGCGCCGAAGGCATCCTGCTGCCGATCCTGTTCAACGTCCTGATCTGGGGCACGATCCTCGGCTACCTCTGCAGCAGTTGGCTCCGCCCGCCTTACGCCTCAGCCACGGTGCCCGACGCCACGGGCGAATGAGGACGCTGCGAGCGCGGGCGAAGGATTCGGCATCGTTGGGGAGGGCGACACCATCCTGACCCGGATCCCAAGCCACGTTGAGGCCCGAGCTTCGACGCGAGCGGGTGCCCTGGCGGGAGATGCTATTTGTGCGTCCGGTCGGCGTAGCGTCCAACTAGAGACAGCACCATGACCCCGCCTTGGAAGTTACTGCTTGCATCTGACGTGATCCGTGACGGATTGGGGCTCGAACTGCTGGATGCTTCGCGGAATGTCGTCGCGGAGGTCTTTCGGTGTGACGCAGACCACACGGTCACTACGCGACTCTTCTCCGACGTGCCAGCGAACGTGATTGCAGAGTTGGTTGAACGTGCGCGAAGGGAACTGGACCCATTCGAGGACGGCACACCTTTACCTAAAGACTTTGCTGTCGAACATACCTATTGAGCACGCACGGCAGCCGACCTTGTGGGCGTCGTGGTCCTCGCGATTCCGAAGTGTGCCGAGCCCGCCCGCCACTGATCGGCCTTACGTTATCCGGTACTGAGGATGCCGCTTGAACCTCCGCACATCGACTATGGGCGACCGTTGCCGGATCACGATCGGTGGCAGTGGTGGCGCGTGATGGAATATCTGGTGGCGGTCTGCTTCGCGGTTGCGCTCATCTGCGGCCTCCTCAGCTACGGATACTCGCACGTGTTGAGGACGCCGACGCCAGCGTACCGGCAGTTCGAGCAGAGCTTGCGTGCCCAAGCAGCGACGCGTCCTGCCGGGATCGCCTTCGACCACCCGCCCTTCCCCGGCCAGGAGTACGTGCCTCGACCCCTTCTCAGCCTGCCGACCACGTATTTCGCGCTAGGCTTCGCGGGTGCCGGAGTCGCGCTCATCGTGCTGTCGAGGCGGCCGCGCGGACGTGCCGGATGACGGCCCTACGTTACTCGTCAGACGCCCCCGCGTTGCGTCAAGCAACAGTTCGTCGCTGTCGCTCCTAGGGATGACGGCGGTGGTCCGAGCGATGCTAGCCTGCAGCTACCTCGCCGGACGCGGGCCGACCTCGAATCCTCGCCCCGATCGCCGCGCCCGGCGGAGGAGCCAGATCGCGGGAACAAACGCGGCGAGGCTCAGCGGGTAGAGCAGGCTGATTGAAAACGTCCACAGCGAACCGCCCTGCGGCCAGCGGATCACGCGGTAATAGACGCCGGCGACGTCTCCGAATCCCGACACCGTCGGGGCGGTCGGGTCGCTGGCCGCGCCGGCCATCCCGAGGGTGCTGCCGCCGTACGGGCCGTAGGTCGGATCGCTGAACACTTCCAGGCGCGCGTCGGCGCCCCGCCGGTCGAGGCCGAGGTGGCAGCCGTGGGAGAGGCTGACGAAGTGCCGCCGCGGGTCGACCCGGCCGGCCACGGCCCAGGCGGCGAGGACGAGGACGAACGCGGCTGCGGAGCCGACGGCGGCGAGGTTGAACGCGCGGGTTTCCACGTTGATCCGAGCACGCCGATTTAGTCCGTGAGCCGCCGGTTACCATCCGGGGCCCATTTGAGCGACGGTCGCGCGGACAGGAGTTGGCGCGCCTCGTCGATCGATGAAGCAAAGGTGCGTCGCAGATCGTCGAGGCGAAAGACGTACGCCCGCTTCATGTCGCGGTCGTCCCAGTACACGAGGTCGCCATCGTAGTGCACGTCCACCCCCTCCTCGTTGCCGCCACATCCGGGCACGCCGCACCAGCACGTCCAGATGAAGAAGGTGCCGTCCTGCCGCAAGCCTCGTTCGAGTTCGACGAGGTCGAGCGGTCCGTACTCGAACGCGATGAGCGGCACGCCGTCGACGATCATCTCCGCTTCGAGGTAGTCGCGCACGCCCGGCTCCGAGGTGACTGACAGCCGGATCTGAACGGCGTCGGGTGGTGGAAGCGAAGCTGCCCGTCTCATGGTGAACCGATGGTCTTGCTACGCGAGGGACCGCGCGGCCGTCAGCCGCCACCACATGATAACGTCATCAGGACGGGCACGGCGCGGGGCCGCCGCGCGGCGCAGCAAAGCATGACAGGCGGCGGCGAACGTGCATTGTCCCCTCTCCCCCGTACTCGGGGGAGAGGGTTAGGGTGAGGGGCAGAACGGGAGAAGGTGGTGGAGTGGTTCGGTGGTGGCGGGGTGGTGTAGGAGAGGCCATTAATCCACCACGCAACCACCCGACCCCGCCACCACCACATTCCGCCCCACACCCCGGCCCTCACCCCCGAGTACGGGGGAGAGGGAGTGGCGTCCTCAGCGCCTCTGCGGTTCACTTCTCTTCTTCGAGCAGCGTCGATTGCACGCCGGCGTCGGGCACTTCCGCCTTGGCCGTCCAGGCGATGGCGTTCAGGACCATCCGGCGGAAGCTTTCGATATTCCAGTTCGAGGGAAGTGGCCCTCGGTGAAGCCGAACCCGCGGCCGCCGTCTTCGCGCTGGACGGCCCAGGCGACGACGGTTTCGGGGCCGCCCTTCGGGTCGAACGTGAGGATCGGCGTGAGGCGCGGGTCGTTCTCGCGAGCTGCATCCGCCAGTAGTACTCGGTCTTGGTCGAACGGCTCGCACCCGCGCCAGATCGGGTGGTCTTTCGTCACCGGCGTGGACGTGGTCGTGGCGTGGCCGAGTTTTGAGTACCACTTCTTCGCGCACGTTGCCGGCCGAGTCGTAGTCGAAGTAGCCGCCGATCCAGTTCTGGAATTCCTTGCCGCCCTTGTTCGTCGGGACGAAGACCGTGTAGTGGATGGCGACCAGGCCTACGCCGCGGTCCATGAGTTTGCCGAGTTGTTGCAGGCGGTCGCCGTGCAGGAGCGGGTGGCGGTCCTGGCCGTGGTCGCGCCGTCGGAGAAGAGGACGATCGTGTCGGCGTCGTCGAGGATTTTGGGATCACTCGGCCAGCCGTCGGTCACGACGTGGGTCTTGATGCCCTTGAGGTTGGGCGACGTTTCGAGGCAGGCGAGGAGCGCGCATCCCCTCTCGTATTCGTGCTCGCCGGGGCCGTGGCTCTTCTTGCCGGCGATGAGAACGACCTTTTCGGCTTCGCGTTGTCCTTTGCGTCCTCCTTCGCGCGCGGGGTGCGGGCGGTCTGGTTTTCTGCGTGGCTTCCGCTGGAAGCGGGGACGCCGGTGAGTTGGGTGGGGTCGTAGGGCGCCGAGTTCGTGGATCGTGTTGTAGATGTCGCCGCGGATCTCGTCGCCGCCCGTTGATTCGGTCGTAGGTGATCTGCATCTGCGGGTCACCGGGCGGACGCTCAGCATCTCGAGGAAGACGGTCTTCCGTCGGCGGAGACGTGGGCGGCTTTCACCGGCACCTCGTCGTACCTGCTCGCCGGGGCGGGCGACGGACCACTGGCGCGAGCCGTAGTCGGCGGACCACTTGTAGTTCCACTGCAGCACGCCGTACGACTCGACGTCGGCGGCGAGTTCTTTGTCGAGCGGGTCGGTGAACGTGAGGCGGATGCCGTTGCGGTGGACGCTCATCGCCTTGGGCATGTGCGCGGCTTGCCGGTGTAGCGGACGCGCTGGCCGGCGGCGTCTTTCGCGCCGCTGGTCTGCCACCCCTTCAGGCCGCAGACGTAAAGCTGCCCGTCCTGCGGGCGGAAGCGGCCACGCGCATGATGCCGGTGTCGAAGCCGAGCGGGAAGCGGACGACGCCCCCTCGCTCGACGCCGTTGACCGTCTCGCTCATCACGAGCATGAGGGTGGCCGAGCCGTACGACGTGAGCATGTGCCCGTCGAACGGGCCCCACCGCCCGCCGGTCACCCACGCCTGCCCGCCGCTGGAGTTGTCGACGTTCTGCGGCATCCAGCAGAGCGGCTTGCCCGGATCGGTCGGCGGCGGCGTGGTCTTGGCGGTGGGCAGGTGGCCGAGGAACTGCCGCGCGAGACGACGCGTCGAGCCGCGACGCGGGCACCCACGTTCCCTGGTTGTCGGCAGCGGTGACGACGTGGCCGGCGACGCCGGCGCCGTTGGGGCGTGCAGGCCGGTCGCGAAGACGTCGAGCTTCGAGCCGTCCTTGCTGACGCGGAGCATCGTGCCGCCGTGCGGCGGCGTGCCGTCGCCGCACTTCACGTAATAGAAGTTGCCGGCCGGGTCGGTCTCGAGACACGTCGCGTAGGCGTGGCTGTTGGCGGTGACCTTGCAGTCGTTGTTGAAGTTCTCGTAGAAGTCGGCCTCGCCGTCGGCGTTGAGGTCGTGCAGGCGCGTGATCTGGTCGCGGCCGAGCACGTAGACCTTGTCGTCGACGATCCGCGCAGGCCGAGCGGCTGGAACATGCCGGCGGCGAACCGCCGCCACTTCACCGCTTCGAGTTTTGCGTCGAGGCCGCTGACGACCCACAATGCCCACACGTCGCCGCTGACCGAGCAGACGGCGGCGTCGCCGTTGGCGAAGAAGTCGACGCCGCCGAAGCGAGGAAGCTCTTCCACGGGTTGGCGTCGGGGCGCGGTGATGGTATCGACGACGTAGGCCGCCGCCGGTGCCGAGGTGGCCCTGACGAGCCCGAGCGGCTTGCGGCCACCGGCGAGGCCGCCCTTGCAGAGGTCCGAGAGCACTGGCGTTTCGACCTCGTAAAACCTCTTCATACTGCTCCGCGTAGCACGCGTAACGAGAAGACCGACGCTTCCGCGGAGGCGGGCAGTTTCACGCCGAGAAAAGGTCCGCCCGACACGATTTCCGCGCCGGCCGGCGCGTTGATGAGTTCGATCCCGAGCGGTTCCTGCCCGTTCTCCGCCGGCATCCTCTCGGCGACGCGGAGCAGCATCGGCTCGTCCCCCGGGCCGACTTCGAACGTGCGGACGAAGGTGGGGACGCCTTTCGGGTCCGCGCTCGCCTGCCGCCCCGCCGGTTGTTCGAGGTCGCGCATCTCGAACCACGGCATCTCCAGCACGTCGCGCTTGCCGACGGTGTAGGCGAAGATGACGTGGCCGTCGTTGACATACAGCCCCTTGTAGCGGGCCCACTCCTTCGGCAGCGGGCCAACCTTCTGCGGGCGCGGGTCGGTGAAGTCGGCGCTGCCCGGCTTCGCCCACCCGGGGCGGAACGCGGTGCCCGAGTGCAGGTCGCCAGCGACGTCCGGGTGTTTCGCGAGGCCCTCACGCTCCGGGTGGATCGTCAGGAAGTCGCCGGTCCACGCCGCGCTGACGCGCAGCAGTTCGGTGTCGAAGCAGACGGCCGCCCGCTTGTCGTTGCCGAGCCCCACGGCGATCCCCTTGTACGCGACGTTCTTGCCCTTGCCCGGCCCGTTCGCGCCGATCGTCGCGCTGATAAACGGCGACAGGTCCATGTCCTGCCAACGCGTGCGGACGATCGTGCGCGGCTCGAAGACGTCCGCCTTGCGCTTCAGGGTCGCGGCGTTGCGCGTCCGGCTGGCGTCGGCGAACTCGCCCGCCGTCGGGGGCTCGTCGAAGTGCCAGAGGCCGATCGTGGCGTCGTCGGCCTCGAACGGCGCATCGGGCATCTTGCCGATGTCGCGCGCGCCGCGCGAGACGCGCACCTCGTCGATCAAACCGGCCGTCACCGCGTCGACGCCGTCCACGTACCCGACCGTGAGCGGCCCGCGGTCGGGGTAGGCGAACTGCGGCTTGAGCGCCTGCTCGGCGACCTTCTGCCCGTCGACGAAGAGCCGGCAGGTCGTTTCGGTCAGCACCATCGCGAGGTAGTGCCACGTGCCGTCGGCGATCCGACGATCCGACACGATCGCCTGCGGCTGGTGCCCCGTGGCGAACGCCGCGAGCCGGCCCGTCTCGGCCTGCGCGTAGATCGACCAGTGCGACCCCGAGTGCCGCGGCTCGTTGGCCACGAGCACGGCGTCGGCCACCGGCTTGTCGAGCTTCGCCCAACACTCCACCGTGATCGGCAGCACGGTGTAGACCGGGTTCACTGCCGTCGCCGGGAACCGCTCCCCCGGCCGCACCGCCCGCCCGAACCGCCCGCCGTCGGCCGTCTGACCGGGTGCGGCCGACGCGCGTGGGAGCAGCAGCAGGCATAGCGAAAAGGCGATGATGACACGTCGCGCGGTCGTTCGCATGGAAGTAGCCTCCGACGCCGATGGAGATGCACTGCTCGTTCGCTTCCGGGCCAATTGGCAATATCTTGACATTCCGGCCGCGAGGCGACGATGCGATTGAACTGGGATGCGGCCGGTCGACTCCACGGGATCAGAAGTGCGACCTCATCGCCGCGCTCCGCCCGGCGGCGCCACGCGCCGCCACGCGCCTCGCGATCGCGCCGGCTGAACGGCACGCCCATCCTACCGCACGGCGTGCGGCGGTCGAACTGGCTCGGGCACCTTGCCGCGCGGTCGCCCGCCCGCGCGCGTACGATGACCGCATGAACGCCGCCACCCTCGCCGACCTGACAACGCGCGTCCTCCGCCACCGCGACGAGCGGAACTGGGCGCAGTTCCACACGCCCAAGGAACTCGCCATCAGCCTGTGCGTCGAGTCGGCCGAACTACTGGCCCTCACGCAGTGGAAGAACCCCGACGAGGTGCGGGAGATCGTCGCGCGCAGGCACGACGCCTTCCGCGACGAGCTCGCCGACGTGCTCCACTCCGTCCTGCTCTTGGCGAGCGACCTGAAGATCGACCTCGCCGACGCGCTGGAGCAGAAGCTGCGGAAGGACGCGCTGAAGTATCCGGTGGACAAGGCGAAGGGGCGGAACGTGAAGTACACGGAACTTTGAACGGGCTCGTGATGCCGTCACCGCCGTCGGTGCCTCCGCTGGATTACGCTCCGCCCAGCAGCGGGACGCGCGCCTCGTCCTCCGCTCGACCGCTCGGTTGGCGGCCGCTCCTGATCGTGTTGCTCGTCGCCGCGCTCATGGTCCTCGTGGTGCAGCGATCGATGAGCCGCAAGTACACCCCGTCGCGTCGATCGGTGACCCTGTCGCGCTTGAACCAGTTGGCCGCCGCGCTCCGGCACTACACCGCCGCGAACGGCGGCCGGTATCCCGCCGGACTGGCGAACCTCGTCCCCGCGGCGTTGCCCGACCGGCCGGAAACCATGCGGTGCGCCGTATGCGATCGCCCGTTCCGCTACTTCGGCCGCGGCGCGTCGGCGGCCGCCCGGCCGGCGTTCCCGGTGCTCGTCGATCACGCGCACGGCCAGCCGGCTTGGGCGCTCGTGTCCGATGGACGCGTGACGGTGGCCGCCGAGTCGGAGGTGGCGGCAATGCTGGACCCGCCGCGCACGCGGCCCGCGGCGGGTCACGGGCGCGCCGAATAACGAGGTCGTCGCGATCGCCCGCCTGTACGCCCCGCCGGCCGCCCTTTAGAATCCGCTGCCAAAGGAGAACCAATCATGCAGATGTTCATCTCGTCCAAGGCGGTGTTGATCCCGGCGGTTGTGGCCGCGCTCGTGCTGGGGGCGGTGCTGTTCATGGCGCCGGCGTCGCGGGCGGTCGACCAGCCGGACCGGCAGAACCAGAACGACACGCGCGTCTTCGAGATGCGGACGTACTACGCGTCGGAGGGGCGGATCGACGTGCTCAACAAGCGGTTCCGCGAGCACACGCTCGAGCTGTTCGCCAAGCACGGCATGACGAACATCGGCTACTGGCAGCCGGCGGACCAGAAGGACACGCTCGTCTACATCCTGGCCTACCCCGACGTGGAGGCGAAGGACAAGGCGTGGGCCGCGTTCCGCAACGACCCCGCCTGGAAGAAGGCGCTCGCCGAGAGCGAGGCCGACGGCGTGAAGCTCGCCAAGAAGGTCGAGTCGGTCATCCTCACGCCGACGGACTACTCGCCGATCAAGTGAGAGCGCGTGCGGAACCGGATCATCGGGTGACTCAATCATCGGATCATTGAGAGCGAGCACGGCGTCGCTTTATATTTACCCGCTGGATGTCCGCAGCATTCACGCTGGTTTCCGCCCGAGCATCCGATCCCAATTCCTTCTGAATCTTCCGGACGGCCTGGACAAAGATCGATCCTCACCGAACGGCTCGCCGACGTGCCGAACTACTCCTATGGGTGAAGCCGGGCGAGAACTCCTGCTCGAGGCGATCGACGTGCCGCACGCGTTCGCCAAGGCGGTCGTCGCCGCCGTCGCCCGGGCCGGCGGGGCGGCTGCTCGTGATGCTGAAGAGCAACGAGGTCAACCTGCTGATGGCGGCCGGCACGCGCCGGTGGTGGAGACGATCGCCGAGGTCGAGCGACTCCGCAAGGACAGCGGTGCAGTGCTGGCTGGCCGCGCCTCGCGGCAGCCACAACGTGTCGGAACTGTCCGACGTGCCGGCGGACCAGCAGAAGCTGTGGGAAGACCTGCTCTGGAAGCCCGTCCACGGCGACGTGCGCGTCGGGTTACCGCCGCTGGGTCGTCTGGCGCTGGCCGACACCGTCGATAGCGCCAGATGGCCGAGATGAGCACCGAGGCGTTCGAGGACTACTACTTCAACGTCTGCACGATGGACTACGCGAGGATGGCCGCCGCCATGCGGCGCTCGTCGAGATGCTGACGGCCGCCGACCGCGCGCCTCAAGGGCCCCGGTGAGACCGACCTCTCGTTCAGCACGCGGGGCATCGCCGCCATCCCCCTGCGACGGCCGGGCGGCATCCCCGACGGCGAGGTCTTCACCGCCCCGGTCCGCGACAGCGTCAACGGCGTGATCCGCTTCAACTGCCCCACGATCTACCGCGGCACAACCCACAACGACGTCCGCCTCACGTTCGTGGACGGCAAGATCGCGCCCACGAGCACCGCCACGGGCGAAGCTCAACGAGGTCCTCGACTCCGACGAGGCGCGCCACGTCGGCGAGTTCGCGATCGGCTTCAACCCGTACTGCACCAAGCCGATGAAGGACATCCTGTTCGACGAGAAGATCATGGCAGCATCCACTTCACGCCCGGCTCCTGCTACGACGAGGCGAGCAACGGCCAATAGAGCAGCATCCACTGGGACCTCGTGATGATGCAGACCCCCGAGGCCGGCGGCGGCGAGGTCCACCTCGACGACCGCCTCGTCCCTCGCAAGGACGGCCGCTTCGTCGTGCCGGAACTCGAGGGGCTGAACCCGGAGAACCTGAAGTAGCCTCGGCGACTCGCCATGCATGCCGGAAGACTGCCCGAACGTCGTCATCATCGCCGGCCCGAACGGGGCCGGGAATCGACCGCCGCGCCCGTTCTGCTGTCGACCGTGCGACGACCCGTCGAGTTCGTGAACGCCGACGTCATTGCTCAAGGGCTTTCCGCGTTCCGCCCGGAGTCCTCAGGCGCTGCTGCTGGCGGATCATGCTGAATCGACTCCAAGGAATTGTCCTCCGAGCCGAGCCGTCGCGTTCGAGACCACGCTGGCGAGCCGGGCTTCGTGCCGTCGGTCGGGAGCCTGCAAAATAACGGCTACCGGTTCTCCTTCTGTTCCTGCACCTTCGAGACGCCGGCATGGCGGTCGAACAGGTCGCGGCGCGGGTCCGCGCGGGCGGTCACCACGTGCCGGAGGCGGACATACGCCGGCGGTACAGCGCGGCTGTGGAACCTCTTCAACCTGTATTTACCCTCGCCGATCGCTGGCTGGTGTATGATGGATCCGTCCCACTTGTACGCGCCTGCTCGCCGAAGGTCGACGCGGCAGTGGGCCGGCGGTCACGGACGCGGCGACCTGACGCGCTAAGGAGAAGATACGATGAGCGGTCCTCCGGGATGACCTTGCGGAGCCGGCCACGATCGGCGATCTCTTCCGAGATGCCGCGATGGTAGCGGCTCGATCGTGGCAGAGGAAGCCGTCTCGCGGCACCGTCGGCCTCGGGCAGTCGATCGTCGTCTGCGCGACGGCCGAAGCGTCACGACGTTGGCGGACGACATCGAGGTTCCGAACCGCCCCGATCTCGACACCCTTACGACTCGTCCACGAGCGCTGCATGACGTGACGCGCGACGGCGAACGTAATACCTCGAAGATGCCGGAGGGGAATGGCCCACGATCCGACCCGCATCCTCGCCATCGGCGACTTCACGGCTGCGCCCGCGCGCTCGGCAGCTGGCCGCCGTCGCCAACGCCGGACGACCTGATCGTCACGCTCGGCGACTACGTCGACCGCGGTCTCGACTGGCGGGCGTCATCAACCGGCTCATCCGGCTCGTTGAAACGCACCCGCTCGTCGCGGCTCCGCTGGAGCCCTCAATGCGCAGCAGGCGGCGACCTGCTGATCTCGTACAACCCGTTCGACGAGGACGGCCCGCCTCACGCGGACGTGCCAGACGAGCATTGGGCTTTCCTCGGGCAGCCTGCGTCGACATCTACGAGACAGAGATCGTACTTCTTCGTCCACACCGGCGGTGGCCGACCTCCGCGCTGGCCGAGCAGACCGCTCGTGTTGCTGGAGACGTTCGACATCCGGGCCGTACATGTCGGGGAAGACGATGGTCTGCGGCCACACGCCGCAGAAGAACGGCCGACCGCGAAACCTCGGCCACGCCTGCATCGACACGCACGCCCACGCCGACGACGGCTGGCCTCCGCGTGCCTCGACGTCCACTCCGGCGAAGTCTGGCAGGCGAACAGCTGCGCCAGGTCCGGGCGTTTCCCCATCGACCCGCCCGACTGGAGTCTGCCCCCGTGGACCGCCGCACCCCGCTGCCGATCGATTCCCACCTCCCGCAGATCGTCGCCGCCGTGCGCGAGCGTGGCGGCACGGTGCTCGTCGCCAGCGAACAAGACCACGCGTGCCGCCGAGCGCGCTGGCGCGCCGGGGGCTGTTCGCAGCCGACAACCCGAACATCGTGATGCTCCAGCGCGGCAGGTAGCGCTTGCGAAGTCGGCGGAGGTAGTCCGCGGAGGAGAACGGCTGGGAACTCGGCCGCGAGGTGGGCTTACCACGTCCGGTTCGAGCGCGCGTCGGCCCGCAGACGCGCCGTGCGTGCTCACCGAAGGCATCCTCACTCGCCAGATGCTCGACGACCCGTTCCTCGAGGGGACCGGCGCCGTCATCCTCGACGAGTTCCACCCAGCCTCCACACCGACGTCACGGCCGCCCTGCTGCGCACGAGGTGCGGCAGACCGCGCGAGGACCTGATCCTCGTGATGTCCGCCACGCTCGACGCCGAGCCGGTCGCGCGGTTCCTCGGCGCGCCGATCGTGCGCGTGCCGGGCCGCACGTTCCCCGTCAGCGTCTCGTTCCTCACGCCGGCCGCCGAACACCTGCCCGAACGCGCGGCCGCCGCGGTGCACGCTGCGGTGGCGGAACCATTCACGGTTAACGCGGCGGCGCGCGGTACGAGCGGACGACTTGCTCGTCTTCCTGCCGAGGCGCACGGAGGAGATCCGCCGGGCGGCGCAGCGCCTCGAAGCGGCTCGCCGACGCGAGGACCTGCTCCTGCTCCCGCTCCACGGCTCGCTCCCGTTCGACCTTGTACGCGCCCTCCGGCCGGCCGGCAGCGGAAGGTGATCCTCCTCGACGAACATCGCCGAGACGAGCCTCTGATCGACGGCGTCAACGTGATCGACGCCGGCTTCGCGCGCGTCGCCGGCTATGACCTGCGCGCCGCGGCCTCGACCGCCTCGAACTGGGGCATCAGCAAGGCCTCCGCCACCCAGCCGCACCGGTCGCGCCGGCCGCACAGGTCCAGGGCGGTGCATCCGTCTCTGGAGCAGCCGCGAGGACCGCCGCGCTCCCTCGTTCGAGGAGGAGCCGGAGGTGCGGCGCGTCGACCTCTGCTCCACCGTGCTCGCTGCACGCCTGGGGCAAGCCGGACCCGCGACAGTTCGGCTGGTACGGGGCGACGAGCGGATGCTCTCGCCGGCGCCGATGATTCCTTCATGCTCGGCGCCTCACGAGCGACGCCGGCGGCCAGGATCACGCCCCTGGGCCGGCGGATGATGGCGCTGCCCGTCCACCTCGCTCGCCCGCCTGCTGATCGAGGCCGCCGCCCACGGCATCATCGACGAGGGCGACGATCGCCTCGCCTGCTCTCCGAGAAAGACATCGTCGCCCGCGAGGTCCCCACCGGCGGCCCGCGCACGGCGAAGGGCCGCGGCCCCTCGACCTCCTCGTCCGCCTCGACCTCTTCGCCGAGGCGGAGCGAGCCACTGGGCCCATGGTCTCCGCGACCGCGGCATCGACCCCGTCGCCGCCCGTCAGGTCGCGAAGACGAGGACGACCGCCTCCTGCTGCCCGCCGCCTCAACGACTCCACCACTCCACCACCCGACCCTCCACCACCTCCCCCACTCCCTCCGCCTTCCGCTGCTCGCCCCGACCGCGTCTGCCGGCGGCGGCGGCGACCCGGCGGCGGCGGCGATGGTCGGCGGGGGCGGCGGCGTGCGGCTGATGGCGGAGTCGGTCGTGTGGGACGACGAGTTCTTCCTCGCGCGCTCGACGCCCGCCACGACGAGCGCAACGCCAGCCGCGAGGCCGTGGTCCGCGTCGCCAGCCGGATCGACGTGGCGTGGCTCGAGGACCACTTCCTCGAGTCGGTCCGCCGCGAGCGCGCACGGCCGTCACCGACGAGGGCGCGGCGCGCGTGACGGCCGCGACACGCCTGGTACCGCGACCTGCTGTTGCGCGAGGACAAGGAGGCCGCCGTCGACGCCGCGACGGCCGGCCGCGCGGCTCGGCGACTACCTGCGACAGCGCGCGGCCGAGACGTTCGCCGCCGACGAGGACGCCGCCGCGCTGCTGGGCCGCGTCGACCTGCTCCGCCGCGATGCCGGAGCACCCGTGGCCGGCGTTCGACGCATCGGACCCGGCGGCCTCCTCGCCAAAGCCGCCGCCGGCCGCGCAGCCTGAAGACGTCCGCCGGCAGTGCCTCGAACCTGCTCCGCTCGCGCTGGCGTACCACGCTCGACCGCCTCGTCGAGCAGCACGCGCCGGAGTCGATCGAGGTGCCGACCGGCAACCGCATCCGCCTCGCGTACGCGCCCGACGCGTCGCCCGTGCTGGCCGTGCGGCTACAGGAACTGTTCGGCTGGACCGATACCTGCGCATCGCCGCCGGCCGCGCCGGTCGCTCCACCTGCTCGGCCCGAACTACCGGCCGGTGCAGATCGAGGATCTGCGGAGCTCTGGTCGACGACCTACTTCCAGGTCCGCGCGACCCCGAAAGCGCCGCTACCCCACAAGCACAGTTGGCCGGAAGACCCGCTGACGGCGAAGCCCGAGGCGAAGGGGAAGCGGAGGACGGGTGCCGCGACCGCAGCCGAAGAACATGGCTGTGTCGCAAGTGCCAGTGGTTCGTCACAGGTCGATTGCTAGTGCCAGCCCCTCTCTTCGGTACTCCGGGGAGAGGGCAGGGGAGAGGGCCGCGCGGCGGGCAGTCCCGAGCGATGGGATGCGGGCTGCGAGATCCCCTCTCCATTGCCCTCTCCCCAGCGTACTGGGGGAGAGGAGGGCGGATTCTCGTGCCCGTCGTCGAGGGCCCCGAAAGACGATCGCGTTCAGGCGCGGCGGCGAAGGGCTATGCACCGCCATCCCCAGGAGCGACAGCGAGGGATCTCGATCGAGGACGTCGTCACCTCGACCCGAGAGGGCCCGGTTCAGTACTGCTCCCGCGTGATGGCACGCCACACCTGAGGGTGAACCGTCATTCCTCACCGACCGCCCCCGCCTGCATTCCGCTTTCTGCCCTCTGCGTTTCCCTCCCCGCCCACAGCCAATCCATCCCCGCCGACAACTGTTGAGACGCCTCGCGCGTTAGCGCGCAGCAGTTTGGCCGGGACAGCGGGATCACCCGCTTCTCCCGCGTACGCATCGACGACGCGCGCTGGTAGCCGCGGCGGGACGACCTCGTCGGCACAGCGCAGGATGAAGACCGCCCGGGCGGTGACCTTCCCGCATTGACGAGCGAGTCGAGGTCGCCGGGCACCTGGCCCGGAGACGAGCCACGCCAGCAGCCACAGGTTCCACCACCCGTGCTCGCCGAGGATCAGCTCGCGCAGCGGCGGCGGGTTCTGCGATCATCCCGGCGACGGGCCGGCGGGCGGCGACGGCGAGGGCGGCGGTCGTGCCGAAGCTGGCGGCGTGCGTGAAGATCGGGCGGTCGCCGGCGACGGCGCACCGCGTCGTACGTCGCCAGCCGCGGGCCACCGCCGCCATGCCGGCCCGGCCGCCGCCGGACCCGGGGGTAGTTCATCCCCCACACCCTCCACCGGCCGGTCGCCCCACCCGCCGGCCACGGAGGCGGTCCAGCAGCCCGGCGCGGTCGATCTTGCCGACGAAGAAGAGCACGAACGCCTCGAGGCTCCCGACCCGCCGCGCCCGGCGAGCGCGCGATCCAGCACTCCACCGCCCCCACGCCCGAGCCGACGCGCCGCTCAACACCCTTCGGCTGGATCGTCTCGTTGTTCGACCCGAGGGATCAGCGGCGTCGGCGACGCAGCCGGTGAGAAGGTTGAGCACGAAACAGGCGACGACGGCAAGGCGGATGGCATTCCCTTCGCGGCGACGTTTGCGTCATGCCCTGTAAGTGTAACGACGCGAGGCGAACATTAGAGCGCGCGAGATGTCGGACGAATCTCCGGAACGGATCGTGTCGAAGCGGGCTCGCTGCGTTTGACGACGTCACCCGGCGGCTGCTCTTGCCGAGGGCAACATTTCCCCTTGAGCCGCGCGGGCTCGCCGTGTCACCGTGGCCGCCATGAGAGCATGGCTCATCGACGACTTCAGCGGCATCGACAAGCTCCGCCTCGCCGATGTGCCTGACCTCGCCCCGCCGCGGGCGAGGTCGTGCTCGACCTGCCTTCGCCGCGGCTCAACCCGGCCGACCGGTACTTCGCCGAGGGGCAGTACCCGGGCCGGCCGGCGATGCCGCACGTGTTGGGGCGCGACGCGGTGGGCGTGGTGAGTGCCGTCGCCGGGACGTGACGCGCGTCAAGCCGGGCGATCGCATGGCGGTTCGGGGCGACACCGGCGTGGGGCGGTGGGGCACGTTCGCCGGGCGGGTGGCCGTGCCGGTCGAGGTCGCTCGTCGCCGTGCCGGCCGGGTGGACCGAGGAACAGGCGGCCGGGGCGACGCTGGTGTACCTGACGGCGTACCAGGCGATCACACCTGGGCCGACCTCCCGCCGGCGTCGCTCGTGCTGGTGACCGGCGCGTTGGCGGCGTCGGCGTGGCGAGCGTGCAGCTCGCGGCGGCGATGGGGCACACGGTCGTCGGCCTGTCGCGCGACGCGGCCAGGCGCGGCGGGTGAAGGAACTCAAGGTCGCGCTCGTGCTCGACCCGCACGACCCCGTTGGCGCAAGACGCTCAAGGCCGAGATGAATGGCCGGCGTGGACCTCGCGATCGACAACATCGGCGGCACGCTCCTGCCCGACGTGATCGACACGCTCGGCCAGAACGGCCGCGTCAGCCTCGTCGGCCGGCTGGCCGGGCCGGTGCCGCAGTTCAACACCGCCGCCCTCTTCTTCCGCCGCCTGAAGCTCGGCGGTGTCGCCGTCGGCACCTACGCCAACGTCGAGGCCCACGCGGCGTGGATTGAGGTCCTCCGCCTGCTCAGCCGCACTGGCGCGCCCGCTCGTCGACCACGTCTTCGCCTTCGAAGACCTCCCCGCCGCCTTCGCCCGCCCGCCGCGGGGCCGATGGGGAAGGTGCTGGTGCGTGTGAGAGGAGTAGGGAAGAGGTAGTTGGGTAGTGGAGTGGTGGGAGGGTGGAGTCTGAACGGAGGGTTCGCGGCGTGGTCTTGCGAGTTGCGACCCCTCCCAGTACGCTGGGGGAGGGCGGGGGAGAGGGGATCTCGCCGACGACAGACCCATGTGAAGGAACGCCTGCTGCAAGAGAGCCCTTCCCTGCCCTCTCCCCGGAGTACCGAGGAGAGGGAGGTCGCAACGTCGATCGATGCACGCGGACCACTTCCGACTCCACCACCCTACCACTCCACCGCTCCCAGCCCTCGCACTAACCGCCACCTCGTGCAACGCGTCTCATATAATGGGCAACCGCATGGGCACCCGGGCTGAATCCTGCGACGCCGCGTGATGAGCAAGCGACCGCGTAAACGTTCCCGCCGTTGGCTGCTGCCTCGCGACGGCGCGGGGTGCTCGCTCGTGGCGTGGCTCCTCGTGCAGTTCGTGATCGTGCCGCGGGTCGTGCGGACGAAGGTGGAGGCGGCCCCGCGCGGGCTGGGCATGCGGTCGCCGGAGTTCGAGGTGCGCGCGCCGGGCTCTGGGGCACGGAGCGGCAACGGTCCGCGCCGACTGATCGCCCTCATCGGCGACGTCTCGATCCGCTACGGCCGGTCGACGTCTTCGTCCGGCTGGATCGAGACGATCACGCTCCGCGGCGCCGAACTCGCCGCCCGACTCCGCGACGGCCAGCTCGACCTCGACCCTTCTCCGCCGCGGACGGCGACGGCGACGCCGACGCCGCTGCGGCGACTGACCTGCCGTTCGCGAAGCTCGTGCTCCAGTCGTCGACGCTGCGGCTCGACTGGGAGGGCCAGGCGCGTGGCTGCCGATCAGCGGCGTGCTGACGAACCTCGGCCGCGGCGTGATGCGCGTCGACGCGCAGAGCTTCGCCGCCGGCTCGCCGATCGCGTTCGTCGGCACGATCGACCCGGCGACGGGGAACAGACCCTCGAGGTGACGGCGGCGGACGAACCTCGCGTCGCTCCTGTCGATCGTCCCGCCGCAATGCTCGGCGATCACGCCGCGCGGTGCGCGGGGCGGCCGGGCCGGCGTCGCCTTGCGATACCGCGGCCGCCACGGCAGCCGGACGGCCGGGCGCGACGCTCGATCCCCGCGACGCGTGGTTCGAGACGACGGTCGGCGGCCACCGCGTCGCCGCCGCGAGCCGCGTGACGCTCCACGCGGCGATCGACCCGCCGACCTGCGGCTCGCGCGGGTGGATGTGACGGGCCGCGTCGGCGTGAGTATCGCCGGCCGCGCCGCCCGGGACGTCGATGTCATCCTCGGAAAGACGCCGCGATCGGCGCTGCTCAACCTCACCGCCGCGGGCGACGGCTGAGCGCGCCTCGTGCGGCTGGACGCGGAGATCGACGGACTGCCGCCGGCTTTCCGCACAACACCGCCGCCGCCGCCGCCAAGGCGACGAGGCGACGGCGATTGTGGCGAGGACCCGCAAGCGATGACGGTCGCCACCGCGCGCGGTGGTCGCCATTGCCCGCCCCGCCACCGCTCCCGCCGCCCTCACCGCACGCGTCGCCTACGAGGTCGCCGGTCGCCCGCCGGGCGAGGTGCTGGCGATGCTGAAGTCGCGCGGCGTCGACGCCGACGCCTGGCGAGGCCGGGATCTCGGGCGAGGGCGAAGTGTCGGTCCGACTCGACGGCCTCCGGCCTGGACGCGTGGCGGTTCGATACCGCCGCCACGCAGATTTCTGCTGCCGGCGGCGATCTGAAGGTCGCGGACGGGTCGGCCCAACTGGCGCAGGCTGGCCGGTGTCTTAAACGTCAGCGGCACCGTGACGCCGCGAGGGCACCGTGCGGCTGTTGGAAGACCTTGGCTCGACATCCGCTCCGTGACCGGCGCGGCCGACCGCCTGCCGCGCGTGGGGGAGGCCCGGCTCTCGCTGCTGCTCGATGCCGCGCGTGCCGCTGGCGAGCGCAAGCCTGGGCGACGCGGGCGACGACGTCCGCGGCGCGGCGCGCGCCCGACGCCCTGCTCGCCGCGTCAGCCGCGGGCGTCGACGTCGGCCTCGGCCGGGCCGACGCCCGGCTCGCCGTGACCGTCGGCGCCCGGCCGGCCGCTCGAGATCGACGGCGACGTCCACGTGGCCGACGCGTCGGGCGAAGGATCGCCGATCGAAAACGGCCGTGGGCACGATCGAGCTGAAGCTGCCCGTCACGATGAACCGCCCGCCGCGCGCGGCACCTTCGCCGTCGGCGAGATCACGCTCGACGGCACCGCAGTCTCCCCGGCGGCGCCACGGCGGCGTCTCAGTCGCGGATGCGCGCGTCATTCGACGCGGCATGGTCGCGCTGCTGCTGCCAGCGCGAACGTGAAGGTTGCGGAGCGCTGGTGAAGTCCGCGGGCGGCTGGGCAGGGAAGGTGGACGCGTCGTCGCCGTTCCTGTTGAAGGACTCTGCCAATCTGGCGAAGCTTCGTTCCGCTGCTGCGGGGCCTCGACCTCGCCGGCACGTTCGGGCGTAACGCGCACGTCGAGATCGACGGCCCGCCGGGTGAAGCTGCGCGTCGAGGCGACGGTAAAGGACGCGTCGTTCGCCGACGTACGCGGGGCGTGTCGGCCGCGGGGATCGGCGGGGGATCGCGATCACCGGACTGTCGCCGTTCACCACCGGCGGCGGGCAGCGGCTGACCGTGAAGAAGCTGACGAAGGGGGACCCGACGTTCGACGACGGCGGCCGAGTTCCGCGTCGAGGGGCCGCGATCGATCCTCGTCGAACAGACGCGGTGGACGTGGCCGGCGGGCGGCTGTACAGCCACGCGTTCTGGATCGACCGGCGGAGCCGAACGTCGAGGTCGTGCTCTACGCGGACGGGCTGCGGGTGAACGACCTGCTGGCGAGCGTCGCCAAGGGCCGGGCCACCGGCGACGGCACGCTCTACGGCCGGCTCCTCGTCGCGGTGGGTGGCCGCACGTGCGGTTCGGCGACGGGTTCTCTACCCGCCCCGGCGCGTCCGGCACGTTGCGGTTCGCGGACGTCGAGGCGGCCGGCGTCGCGATGGACGCGGCCGACGCGCGGCGGCCAGGACCCGAACTTCGCGCAGGTGAAGCGCGTGCTCGAGGGAGCCGCGCGCGACCTCGAGTACGACCGGCTGAAGATCGACCTCGACGCGGACGACGCCGGCACGCTCGTCGCCCGCGTCGACGTCCACGGCAAGGGCCGGACCGGCGAGCACCTGCAGGAACTGTTCCTGACGTGGAACTTCGCGGGCTCGAGGAACTGCTCAACGAATACCCCGGCTTACAGGACCGATTGTCGGGCGGAGGGAACGGGGGCGGCGGATAAACGGTAGATGGTGGGAATTGGCGCGAATATGCGGGAGACGAAATCGTCTCACGCATCCACCCCGCTCCGTCCTTATTCGTCCGTTTCCCGCCGCCGCTTTCCTGCAGATGGACAGAGCATGAGAACACGAAGCCCGATTCTGGCGGCGACCGTGGCGGCGTGCTGCCGTCGTGCGCGCGGGTGGCGGTGGAGCCGATCGAGGTGAAGCCGATCCACATCACGATGGACGAACATCAAGGTGCGCGCGAGCTCGACCAGTTCTTCGCGTTCGAGGACAAGCTGCTCGCCGGCGGCACCGCCCGCCTCAGCGCCCGGCCGCCACCCAACCGGCCGTGAGCACGCCCGCGACGCCGCCGGCAGCGGCGGTCGGCACAACGCCGCCGGTGCCTTGAACGCGAACTGAGGCGACGGCGCGACGCTTCGTTCCTCCATCGCCGCGAGAACTTCCGACGCACCTACCCGAGAACGACCATGACCTTCACGACGACACTTTCGCGCTCACCGCCCGCCGGCACGATCGCCCTGCTGGCGCGCTGACCGCCGCCCGCGCCGACCGGATGAGCGACTCCAGGTTCGTTTCCGCGAGCGCTTCACCGTCGTCCGCCAGCACAAGGACGCGGGGGTGATCGGCGAGACGTCGGCCGGGCTGCTCGGCGCGCGACTCGCTCGACGACGCGGCGGCGCGAGCCGCCGACGACGAGAACGCCGACCGCCGCGAGCTGTACGAGCTCATCGCCAAGAAGGAGTCGACGATCGCCGACGTCGTCGCCCGCACGAACGCGGCCCGCAACTTCAAGCGGGCCAAGGCGGCGATCACCTCAAGGGCGACGACGGGGAGTGGCGGCAGAAGTGAACGCGGCCACCCGTGCGGGAACGATCTTCAGAGCGGCACGTCCAATAGTATCGCCGCGGCCGCAAGACGACGCGCGACGCGCGCCGGGACGGCGTGTTAAGCCCGGCGGGGATTTGACACGGGGCGACCGCTGCGGGATGAAGGACGCCGGGGCGGGTGACGCGGGCACCGACACGCGCGCCGCCCGGAGACCGTCATGATTGAGCCGTCGACCAACACCACAACCCGCTGTCCGCGGCTCGGCACCCTGCTCGCGGCCCTGCTGCTTGCCGCCCCGGCCTCGCCGGCATTCGGCGACGGCCGACCCACGCCGGATCTTCCAGCCGCAATCACCAGGCCAACGCGGCGGCTCTGGCGGCCACCGGTGCGACGGCAGAGCGCGCAGAGGACGGAAGTACCGAGCAGCCTGCGGCCGCAGCCGAGCCGCGCCGGCCAAGGTGGCGCGAGGGACACCGGATTCGACTGGCGAGAGCAACTCACAACCGGCCGCCCTGCAGCCGTCCGCCCCGTCACCGCCCGGCCCCAACCACCCGCGCTGGGGTCGGCCGCCGCCGCAGTCGCCGGTCGCCTCGGCGTCGGCCGATCTCAGGCGGCCGCGGCGCGCAGCCGGCGTTGGTCCCGTCGACGACGCCCGCCCTGCAGCCGTCGGGCAGCTGGCCGGCGACCACCGCCGCCGCGACGCAGCCCGCGACGACCGGCCCCGCGTCCGTCCTGGCCCTGGCGGCGGCGGTCGACGTGCGGCAGTTCGCCGCCAAGGCCGACGGCAACACCGACGACACCGCCGCCTTCCAAGCCGCCCTCGACGCGGCCGCCAAGGCCGGCGGCGGCACCGTCGCGCGGCGGGCCGGTACCTGATCAAGACGAACCTCGTCGCCGTCGAACGTCACGCTCGAGGGCGTCTCAAGGCCCCGCCGCCCGCGTGGGCGGCGCCGACGCGGGCACCACGCTGCTGGCCGTCGCCGGCGCGGGTCGACCAAGGCACGCCGTTCGTCTCGCTCGCGGCCAACGCGGCTGCTGAAGGGCGTCACCGTCTTCTACCCGGACCAGAAGCCGGACAAGATCATCCCCACCCGTGGTGCGTCGCGTCGGCCGGCGGGGAGAACGTGGCGGTCGTGGACTGCCTGCTCGTCAACCCGTACCAGGGCGTCGACCTCGGCACGAACCCGTCGCCGCGGCACCTCGTGCGCAACCTCTACGGCCAGCCGCTGCGCGCGGGGATCTTCGTCGACAAGTGCTACGACGTCGGGCGGATCGAGAACGTGCACTTCGGCGGCGCGTTCTGGAACTGGGACGAGAAGAGCGGCATCCAGGCGTGGATGGCGCAGAACGCCGAGGCGTTCGTCTTCGCCCGCACCGACGGGCAGTCGGTGCTCAACGCCTACCGCTACGGCTACAAGGTCGCCTACCGCTTCATCGCCTCGGCCGACGGGGCGGCCAACGGCAGCTTCCTCGGCCTCGGCGCCGACGCCAGCAGCGTGGCGGTGCTCGTCGAGGCGAGCCAGCCGGGCGGCATCCTCATCACCAACGGGCAGTTCGTCAGCTTCGTCGGCGACAAGCCCACGCAGGTCGTCACGTTCGACACGTTCGCCGGCAACCTGCAGTTCCAGAACTGCGCGTTCTGGGGCGCGGCCCACCAGGTATGCGGCTCGGCGGGACCGGGACCGTCTCGTTCGCCAACTGCAACTTCGCCGACTGGGCCAACGGCGTGGCCGCGATCGACGTCGCCGGCGGGCACCTGCTCGTCAACGGCTCGTCGTTCCAGAAGTCCCAGCCGCAGGCGAATTTGCACGACAAGCGCGCAGTCCGCGATCTTCACCGCCAACCGCCTGGCCGGCCCGCTCAGCATCGCCAACCCCGCCGGCGCGTCCTGCAGGCCGGACTGAACGCCGAGCCCAAACCGCCGGCCGCCGCCGCACCCGCGACCCCTGCGGCGACCCCGCCGGCGACGCCCGCCAAATGATCGGCGACCGGCCGACGCCCTTCCCCTTCGGACCGTCCTGCGACCGTTACGCCGGTCGGACCACCTCCGGCGTCACGCCGTCATGTTCCGGGAGATGATCATCGGCCAGCGGTAGCCGTCGCTGCGGCGCGCGCCCACGGGAACCGCTTCACGCTGATCGCGTCTCCTTGGTTGCCGCCGAGGATGTAGATGCCCTGCTTGTCCCAGCCGGTGCAGAAGCCGACGTGCCCGCTCGTCGCCTGGTCCTTCCCCGGCGTCAGCACGACGATGCACCCGTAGCACGGGACCGACAGCCCGGTGCCGTAGTGCCCAACTGGCGGCCCTCGCGCTGTCGGTGCCGGCGAAGGCGGCCTTCTTCATCACCCAGTTCACGAAGGCGGAACACCACGCGGTCTCGTCGGTCGTCCACCAACTCCCGGTCGTGTGCAGGTACGCCATGATCCGCGGGTTGTGGTTCTCCTTGCCCGGTACTCCGCCACGTTCGCCCCGAGTTCCTGCTTGGCGATCGTCATCCAGCCGCGACGCGTTCATGCCGAACCCCTTTCCGAAGACGTGTGAAGCAAGATCTTAACGAACGGCGTCGCCGCCTTCAAAAGAACGTGGCGCGCGAGTTCGCGGCGGTTGCTACGGTTACGGTTCACCGCTAGAGTTTCGCGCGACACCGTGCCCACACGCCGAACACGATCCGCCGCGAAGAAACCGGCCGTGAAGCGCGCGCCCCGCGCTGCCGCGCCCGCCGCGCGCCGCCGTCGCCGCCGGTCGTCGCGCGAGCCGGTGTGGGCGGAGTACACCGACGAGCAGCTCATGGACCTGCGGCTGTCCGACCTCGACCTGCGGATCGAGGGGACGGAACTCGAGGGGTACGTCGACCGCGTCCACGCCGAGCTGTCGCGCAAGGGGCTGGCGTTCCGCCCCTACTTCTGGCTCTCCAACGAGTTCTTCACGCCCGACGGTCACTCCGGGATCGCGATCCCGTTCTACCTCGCGCACCCGCGGCTCAAGGCGCTGGAGCGCCGCCAGATGTACGAGTGCGAGGGGGGCACCGAAACCTCGTGCATGCGCATCCTCCGCCACGAGGTCGGCCACGCGATGGACAACGCCTACCGCCTGCACTTCCGCAAGCGCTACCGCGAGCTGTTCGGCAGCTTCGCCGCGCCGTACCCCGAGTACTACCAGCCCAAGCCGTACAGCAAGAGCTACGTGATCCACCTCGACATGTGGTACGCGCAGGCCCACCCGGCCGAGGACTTCGCCGAGACGTTCGCCGTCTGGCTGCGGCCGGGCAGCGGGTGGCGGCAGCGCTACGCGGGGTGGGGCGCGATGCGCAAGCTCGAGTACGTCGACGAGCTGATGACCGAGCTCGAAGGCGCGGCCCCCGCGATCACCACGCGCCGCCAGTCGCGGCCGCTGCGGTCGTTGAAGCAGACGCTCCGCGAGCACTACAAGGCGAAGCGATTGCACTACATGCAGGAGTTCCCCGACTTCCACGACAACGACTTGCGCCGCCTGTTCAGCGACGACCCGAAGTACCGCCGCCGCCCGTCGGCCGCCCGCTTCCTGCGGCAGATCAAGCCGGAGCTGCGCCGCATGGTGTCGCGCTGGACCGGCGAGTACCAGTACACGATCGAGCAGGTGATCGACGACATCATCGACCGCTGCCGCGAGCTGCGGCTGCGCCTCGTGCGCCCGGCGGAGCGCACGAAGCTCGACACGATGGTCCTCGTCACCGTCCAGACGATGAACTGGCTCCACGACGGCAACCACCGGGTGGCGATGTGAACGGCGAAGAGGAATTGAACCACGGAGACACGGAGCGAAGGCGGAGGCGATAATGGAGGATGGAAGATAGAGGATGGAGGAAGGCGTTCGAGACTGCGACGCGCCTCATCTTCCTCCATCTTCCGTCCCTCCATCCTCCATCCTCGTCTTTCTCCTCTCTCCGTGTCTCCGTGTCTCCGTGGTTAACACGACTTTCATTTCGATGATGCCAGCGTCCCCGAGTCCAACGCGATGAGCCGACGCAAAGCGAAATCTAAGCCGATGCGCGTCCTGATGCTGATGGACGGCGACCTCGTGCCGCCGGACGACATCGAGGGGATGACCTTCGACGACGGCAACCCGCCGTGGAAGATGGAGTACGACGTCTACGCGACGCTCCACAACATGGGCCACGAGCCCCGCAAGCTCGGGCTGGACGACGACCTGGGGCTGATCCGCGAGGCGGTCACCGAGTTCAAGCCGGACGTCGCGTTCAACCTGCTGGAAGGCTTCCGCGGCTTCCACTTCTTCGACCAGCACGTCGTCAGCTACCTCGAGCTGATCGGCCAGCACTACACCGGCTGCAACCCGCGCGGGCTCACGATCGCGCGCGACAAGGCGCTGACGAAGAAGATCCTGGCCTACCACCGCATCCACGTCCCCGCGTTCGCGGTCTTCCACCGCCGCCGGGCGATCCACCGCCCGAAGAAGCTCGGGTTCCCGCTGCTGGTGAAATCGGTGAACGTCGAGGGGTCGATCGGCATCGCCCGGGCGTCGATCGTCTACGACGACGAGCGGCTGCGGGATCGCGTGCGCTACGTGCACGAGGCGCTGCAGACCGACGCGATCGCCGAGCAGTACATCCCCGGCCGCGAGCTGTACGTCGGCGTGATCGGCAACAGCCGGCTGCGGACGTTCCCCGTGTGGGAGCTGCTGTTCGCGAAGGCGCCCGAGGACATGCCGATCATCGCGACGAACAAGGCGAAGTTCGACCCGGTCTACCAGAAGCGCTGGGGCAGCCCCTCGCGGGCGGCGGGCGGCCTGGGCCCGACGCTCGAGCGCGACCTGCCGCGGCTCTGCAAGCGCATCTACCGCATCCTCGGCCTCACCGGCTACGCCCGGCTCGACTTCCGCCTGACCCCGAGGGCGAACCCTACCTGCTCGAGGCCAACCCCAACCCGCAACTCGCGTTCGGCGAGGACTTCGCCGAAAGCGAGGCCGCCGGCGTCCACTACGAGCCGCTGATCCAACAGATCCTCGACCTGGGCCTCAGCCACCGGCCGGAACACACACCTGAGCTGAGGGCCGCGAGATCCGTGCGTTTTGAAGGTGAACGCGAAGACGCCAAGACGCCAAGAAGAAGAGAAGGAAGAAAGAGCCGGTTTAGATTGCCAGTAGATCGTGCGTAACGGGTTCCAGCGCGTCCGTTTGAAATGTGCTGCATCGGTCCCCTCTCCCTGTATTCGGGGGAGGGTTCGAGGGGATCTCGCTGAAATTGTCCCTGGTGCGGGACGTGAGTCGCGACATTGGCTCACCCTCCAGTGCGGCGCGGCGGTTGCAACGCGTCGGACGCACGCCCCGATGATCACATCTCGCCCACCCGTCACCGAGAATCGCAGCGTCCGCAAATTATCAACAACGCTCTCTCTTCCTACCTTGGCGTCTTGGCGTCTTGGCGTTCACCTTCGACCGGAATTGCGAACAGGCGCTGTACCCAGCCGAGGACCCCACACCCGCCGCCGCTTCGACCGGGCCGATAGCCTTTCGACCATCACGTTCGCCGCGAGGATCGGTCCCGCTCCGGCCAGCGCGAGTCGGCCGATCTCCGCGTCGCGGGCGAAGTAGGCGTGCGCCGCGGCCACGACGGCTCGACGAAAAAGGTAGATCAGCGCGCAGGCGCGTCGGGTCGAGCCGCGGCTGGAACACGTTCAGCACGAACGCCGGAACGTCGGGAACACGCTCAGCAGGATCAGGTTCAGCCCGACGCCGGGGCCGGCGAGGACGCGCGCCCCCCCCGCCGGCGAGGCGAGCGGGGCCGCCTTCAACGAACAGGCAGGCGACGGCGCAGACGAGCGAGGTGACGACGAACTGCCCCGCCGTCAGCCGCCACGTTCTCGACGCGCGACGCGGCGTTCACCGCCAGGATGTAGACCGCGAACGCGGCCGCGCAGGCGAGGCCGAGCAGTTCGCCCACCTTGAAGCCGGTCGGCGCGGCCCCGGTCATCGGCCAGATCCCGGCCGTCGCGAGCACGACGCCGAGCCACAGCACCGGCGCCCGGCGGCACAGGAACACGACCAGCAGGATGAGGGGGACGAACAGGATCGTGAGGCTCGTGAGGAACGCGCGACCGCCTCGCTCGTGCGGTCGAGGCCGAGGTGCTGCACGACGAGCCCGCCCGCCAGCAGCAGGCCCACGCCGGTCGCGCGCGCCGCCGGCTCGCCCGCGTCCACCCCGGCGGGACGCAGGCACGATCAGCAGCACGGCCAGTCCGGCGATCGCGAAGCGGCAGGCGAGGATGAAGATCGGCCCGAGCATCGGCCGTCCGGCAGGCCGACGGCCCGGTGCACGCCCTGCCCGCCGCCTTCGCCCACGTGAAGCCGCAGCCCCACAGGACCGTCGCCAGCACGAGCGGCGGCGCGGCCGGCGGTCGGTGGGGGCGCGTCACTCGTCGGGGTCGGCTCGTACAGGGAGCACCGGCATCGCGGCATCCGGATCGGTTCGCGTCACGCCGGGGCCGCCCTACCTTCCACCCTGCCGCCGGTGCCAGACCACCACGCCGTACCCCGCGACCGCGCCGAGGCCATGAGGCAGTTGGTGAAGATGAACACGACGTCGCGCACAGGCACACTGTAGACGGCGAACCCGGCCGAGGCGACGAACTGCCCGACGAAGAGCCACCGCGAGACGCCGTGGCTCGTCCCGATCTTCCACTGCCGGTAAATCTGCGTGCCGATCGTCGCCAGCAACACCGCCGACGCCGCCCAGCCGATCGCCTGTTGGGTCATGAGGACGACGACGCTAGCGGGAACCGCGCGCCGTCAGCAGCCGTTCTCGCCGGCCGCCAACAGGATGAGGCGATCACGGGACAACCCTTAGAAGGTCTCGCGGCTGGCGGAAGAATTGAACCACGGAGACACGGAGACACGGAGGTCGGAGGAGAAGACGAGGATGGAAGATGGCGGATGGAGGAAGGCGAACGACGCGGATGCCGTAATTTCGTCTTCCTCCATCGTCCATCCTCCTCTTCGTCTGTTTCCCACCTCCGTGCTCTCCGTGTCCTCCGTGGTTCATTTCCGCACCGCCGGCGTCCACCGGCCCCGCTGAACCGGCGGCGTCTCGCCGGCCGTCACGTACCCGCCGGCATGCCGGCGGCAGGTCGCGGCGCGGCGTGCGGAAGTCGACGATCCGCCGCTCGGGCTCGGGGGCGTAGAGCCGACAGCACCTCGCCGACGCGCGCGCGCCGCCCACGCGTCCTGCGGGCGCAACCGCGTCGTAGGTGACGATGCCCGCGTCCTCGCCGCCGGTGAAGCCGGTGCCGCGGCGGCTCGCCGCGGATCGACAGCACGTCGCGCAGCGCGTGTCGATCTCCGTCGGCGACTGCTTTTTCAGTTGCGCCAGCATCGTCAGGTACTCCACGTCCTGCTGGCCGCGGAGGTAGGCCTTGAGGCGCCGACGGCACCGGATCGGCCCGTCCCGCCGGCTGGCCGGGGTACAGGAGCGAGGCGGGTCGGCGGTCGTCCACGACGCGTCGGTGCCGACCGTTTGCCACGGCAGCACGCCGTCGGCGCGCTCGCCCACGCGTCGAGGCACCAGCCGACCGGCTGCATGTTGCTCGCGCGCGGGTCGCTGGTGGAGCCGTAGACCATCACGATCTGCCCGAACTCGCGGCTGCGGTCGAGGACGAGCCGGCCGTACTCGCGGAAGGCGGCGAGGACACGACGTTGTAATCGAGCACGTGATCGAGCGACTGGCGCTGCCACTGCGGGCGCGAGATGTCGCAGCGGTACATCATCCGCGGGCCGCCGGCGGCACCGCTGCCGCCGCCGGTTGACCTTCGCGCTCTCCCCGTTCACCCCTCGTGGAACGCCTCGCCGAACCAGCGGAGCGCCCCAGAAGTCCTGGAAGTGGGCAGGCTCGTCGAGCAGCCACGGCGACGACCCGCGCGACCAGCCGCGCTCCCTTGGAGTTGTTCTTGCCGTTGAGGAAGCCGTGGAAGAGCGTGTCGTTCCAGCCGCGGGCGGCGAAGTGCTCGGCGCGGCGCGTCGCCGCGACGAAGGCGGCGCGGTAGGCGGCGGGGAACGCGCGGTCGGCCCAGTAGTCGCCGTTGTAGTTCGGTTCGATCGGCGTCGGCCAGTTCTCGTGGAGCGGGAGGTAGAACAATTCGAGCGGCACGTTCTTGCGGGGCAAATCGGCGAACGCGGAACCGTCGAGCGGGCCGAAGCGCGCGTCCCACGCGGCGAAGTCGAGCCGCTTGCCGTCCCACATAGGCGCGTTGCCCTGCGGGACGTGCCCGTTCTGCTGGTACGGCACGCGGTTGAGCACCGCGTGGGCGGTGGGCGAGACGGTAATATGCACGCTCGGTCTCCGGCGGCAGGCCGTAGGTGTTGAGCTCAAGGAAGAAGCGCAGGTAGTCCGGGAGGGTGAAGTCCACACCGTCAGCGTCACGTCGATCGTCAGCCGCTCGCCGCCGCTGGTGAGCATCAGCGTCCCCGCCGCTCGCCCGCGGCCGTGTCATGCCCGACGTAGATCTCGCAGAGCATCGCGTGCGTCTGCCCGTCGATCGCCTGGTCGGCCGCGGGGACGCTGAAGCGCCGGCGAGCGGCGGGACGGGGTCGAGCATCGGCCCGTCCGGCGTAGCGACGTGGCGGAAGCGAAAAAACTCGGTCCTCGGCGTCCACCTTCCCCTGGAACGAGAGCCACGGCGTAACGTCCTTCACCGCGCGCGCAACCGCGGAACGACACGAACTCGTTCCTCGCAGCGTGGGCGCAGGACCTTCCGCGACGCGTCCAAGAGATGGTTGGCCGCGAGGTACTCTGGCGGCTGCGCGAGGGACGAGCTTCCCCGTGACCGGCTGGACCTTGTCGAGCCAGCGTCGACGATCGCCACCTCCGCCCCGCCGATCCGCGGCAGCGCAACGTCGCCGGCCGCCTTGAAGGCTCCGGCGTCACGCCCGGCAGCGGCGGCACGACCCGCGCTTGAAGCGACCACCTCCGCCTCGGCCGCCGGGCCGACGTTCCCCGCGCCCGTCGACGGCCGACACGCCGACCTTCACGCGGCTTGCCCGGCCGTGAGGCCGAGGTCGCGCAGGTGCATCGTCACCCGCCCGCCGGGCGACGCCGCCGCGCGAGGGGATGAGGTAGCGCGGCGCGGAAGCACGCCGTCGATCGTGACGACGAACCCGACGGTGCCGGCCGGCCCCGCGTCGGCGAGGCGTGGCCCAGCTCACTCGCGCTCGCCGGCCGGCAGGTCGGCCGGCGCGCGGGGCGCACGTCGGCGGGGGCGTCCGGGGGCTCCGTGTCGGCGTCGCCGAGCGTCACGACGAGGTACGGGGCGGACGCGGCGTTGCCGTCCTTGCTGTGGACGAAGCGGTTGGGGAACGGGCGGACGTCCGAACGTCTCGCCGTCGCGCGTCCACTCGCTGCCCGTGTCGTCGAAGACGAGGAACCCGCCGCTGACGCCGCCACCCGCGCGCCACGACGGCCGGGTCGACGGCCGCAGCGCTGCCACCCCGCCTCGTCCGGCGGGAACGCGTCGGCCATCGCCCACACGCTCCCGCCCCCGCCCAGCGTCACCGCCGTGAGGTCGCCGCCGGCGTGCGCCCACGGGCCCGTCCGGGTGCCGCGCGTGGGCGAACGTCGACGCGCCTACGACCGCGTAGTTCGTCCCCGTCCCCTCGGTCCACTCCGCGGCGATGCTGCTCGTCGTCACGCGGTGCAGGATCTCCTTCGCCGCGAGGCACGTGGAGCGTCGCCGCCCGAACCCCCCCTTCAGCGGCCGCACGTCCACGTCGGGCAGCGTCATCTCCTGGTTGCTCTTGAGCTTCAGCTTCGGCGACGCCCCGTTGTTCCCGTCGCGGCGCGCCCCGACCGCCGACACCCGCGTGTCGCGCCGAGACCGGCAGGCGGATCATCTCCCCGGCCGGCGCGCGGCGGCGGTCGAGTTGCCACGGCGTTGCCCTGCGCGGCCGACGCGCGGCAGGAGCAGCAGCACGAGCAGCACGATCAGAACGAGCAACGAGAGGACGGTCTGCAGTCGACGAGACATAGGCCTCCGCGATCCGAACGGCGGGCGAGACGCGACGGGCGAAACGTTGCCGCCCTCAGTTGTAACCGCTCGCGTGAGCGGATAGGACAACCGAGCGGCGGTCTTCGGCGTGGCGGAGGAATTGAACCACGGAGACACTGCATCGAAGGATGAAGGCGGAAGGATGAAGGATGAAGGATGAAAAGATCTGGAGCGCTCTCCTTTTCATCCGTCCGCCTTCATCCTTCATCCTTGGGCTTCGCCCTTCACCCCCGCCATCTCCCCCGAGTACGGGGGAGATGGAGTGCGCAACGCGCTGCGGCAACGGAACGGGTGAGCCCCCCAATCTAATCTTCGATCCTCTGCCCCACCTCCGTGTCTCCGTGTCTCCGTGGTTCAACTTTCTCCCCCCCGCAATATCGCCGCCCCTCCGGCGTTGCGTATGACGCGGCGTCGGCGGACGATGTCGGCATCACCCAAGTCCACGGAGGTCCTGTGAGCACGCGATTCCTCAAGACGCTCGCCCGCGCGGTCGCGCCGGCGGTCGCACTGTTCCTGCCCGCCGCCGCCGCGCAGGCGGCCGACGCCGCGGCGCCGAAGCCCAACGTCCTCATCATCGTCGCCGACGACCAAGGGTACGGCGACCTCGGCGTCCACGGGTGCAAGGACATCCCCACCCCGCACATCGACTCGATCGCCAAGGAGGGCGTCCGCTTCACCAGCGGCTACGTCACCGGGCCGTACTGCAGCCCGACGCGGGCCGGCCTGCTGACCGGGCGGTACCAGCAACGGTTCGGCCACGAGTTCAACCCCGGCCCGCAGCCGGGCGTCAGCAAGGAGCAACTCGGCCTGCCGACGACCGAGACCACGCTCGCCGACCGCCTCAAGGCCGCCGGCTACTCCACGGCGCTCGTCGGCAAGTGGCACCTCGGCAGCGCGCCGCACTTCCACCCGCAGAAGCGCGGGTTCGACGAGTTCTTCGGCTTCCTCGGCGGCGCGCACTCGTACCTGAAGTGGGACACCAAGGCCCAGCCGATCCTGCGCGGCACCGAGCCCGCGCCGGCCGAGGAGACCTACCTCACCGACGCCTTCGGCCGCGAGGCCGCCGCCTACCTCGACCGCCGGAGGGGGCGGGACGAGCCGTTCTTCCTCTACCTCGCGTTCAACGCGGTGCACGGCCCGCTCCATGCGACGCAGAAGTACCTCGACCGCTTCCCGAACCTCACCGGCGACCGCAAGACGTACGCCGCCATGACCAGCGCGCTCGACGACGCGGTCGGCGTCGTCCTCGATCGCCTGCGCGCCAACGGGCAGGACGAGAACACGATCGTCTTCTACGTCTCCGACAACGGCGGCCCGCCGGTCAACGCGTCGGATAACCGGCCGCTGCGCGGGTACAAGGCGCAGACGCTGGAGGGGGGCGTGCGCGTGCCGTTCTTCGTCCGCTGGACCGGCCGCGTGCCGGCCGGCAAGACGTACGACCAGCCGGTCATCCAACTCGACATCCACGCCACCGCCCTCGCCCTGGCCGGCGCGACGGCCCCGGCCGACAAGCCGCTGGAGGGCGTCGACCTGCTGCCGTACATCGGCGCCGAGACGGCCAACACCGCCCCGCCCGCCGCCGAGCGGCCCGCCGTCCCGCACGAGCACGTCTACTGGCGGTTCGGCAACCAGTGGGCGATCCGCTCGGGCGACTGGAAGCTCGTCGCCGCCCGCGGCCTGACCGCCCCGGCGCTGTTCGACCTGTCGAAGGACCCCGGCGAGGCCACCGACCTGGCGGCGCAGCACCCGGAGAAGGTGACGGCCCTGAAGGCGGCGTACGACGCGTGGGACGCGAAGAACGTCGAACCTCTGTGGAAGCAGAACCCGAAGAGAAAGAAGAACAACGCCGCCGCGGCGGCCGACGCCAAGCCCGGCCGCAAGGCCCGCCGCGCCGCGAAGCGCAACGCCGACGCAGACGCCACCCCGCCCGCGCCGGCCCCCGCCCCGGCACCCGGCGGCTCCTGATCGCGCGGTCGATTTAAACGAGCAAAGGCAACCGCGGAGACGCGGCGTCGCGGAGACGAACGCGGAGGGAAGCGACGTCGCTCGCGGACCTCTCTCCGCCGACCTCCGCGTCTCGGCGGCTCCGCGGTTGCCTTTCATACTTACGGAAAACGCGCGCCGCGAGCCGGCGCGCGTTTTTCGTTGGTCCCGCCGGCGTCACGCCGTGGTATCATCGTGCCACTCCGGCCGGTGCGATGGACCGCGCGGGCTGGGCACTTCTTCTCGATCTCGCGACGGACCGCCCGGATTGATGTGCGGAGGACCCTTGCCTGGCATAGCCCGAGCAATGCTCGCCCTGTTTCTGCTGCTCACCGTCGCCAGGTTCGATCACCCGGCCGCCGCCGCCGAGCCGATCGCCGGTTTGAACAAGCCGAACATCCTCTGGCTCGTCAGCGAGGACAACGGGCCGCTGCTCGGCTGCTACGGCGACGTGAGTTCGCCCGCACGCCGAACCTCGACCGCCCCTCGCGACGCAGGGCGTGCAGCACACACAACGCCTTCGCCGCGTCGCCGGTGTGCGCTCGCGCTGCACGATCATCACCGGGATGTACGCGTCGACGCTCGGCACGCACCACATGCGCGCTTCGGTACGACATCCCCGCCCACGTGAGGCTGTTGCCGCAACTCATGCGACGCCGGGTACTACTGCATGAACCCGGGCAAGACCGACTACAACATCGGCAACCCGCCCGGCGGGTCGGACAAGGGCGTGGGACAAGGGGCCGACTGGTCGGCGCTGGCCGCAAGGAGGACAGCCGTTCTTCCTCGTGCGTAACTTCGAGTCGTCGCACGAGTTCGCTGCACAAGCCCGCGGGCGAGGCGGACGACCTCGACGCGCGTCGCCAACCCCTACCACCCGGACGCCCGAGATCCGCCGCGACTGGAGCGCGGTACTACCGGCAGATCGAGCAGATGGACGAGCAGGTCGGCGAGTGGCTGCGGAAGCTCGAAGCGTCCGGCCTCGCCGACGACGATCGTCTTCTACTACGCCGACCACGCCGGCGTGCTACCGCGGAGCAAGCGGTTCCTCTACGAGTCGGGCCTGCGCGTGCCGCTCATCGTGCGCGTGCCGAAGAAGTACCAGCACCCAGCCCCGGCCGCCGCGGGCGCGGCCAGCTCGACCACATCGTCGGCCTGATCGACCTCGGGCCGACGTTGCTCAACCTCGCCGGCGCGGCCGTGCCCGAGTACATGCAGGGGCAGGCGTTTCTCGGCCCGAACCAGCCGAAGGAGCGGGAGTACGCGTTCGGCTTCCGCGGTCGGATGGACGAGCTGCCTGACCTGTCGTACACGCTGCGCGACGAGCTGCACCGCTACGTCCGCCACTTCATGCCGCACCGCCCGGCCGGGCAGCACCTGAACTACCTGTGGAAGATGCCCGCGACGCGGTCGTGGGAGGCGGCGTTCAAGGCGGGCCAGACCGATGCGACGCAGTCGACGTTCTGGACCCGGCGGCCGCCGAGGAACTGTTCGACGTCGCCCCCGACCGGCACAGCGTGACGAACCTCGCGGGCGATCCGGCCCATCACGAGGCGTTGGAGCACGGGCGGCCCTGTTGGGACACCTCGTGCGGACGCGCGACGTCGCGGCATCCTGCCGGAAGCCGAGATGCTGCGGCGGGCGAGGGCCGACCCGATCCACACGATGGCGGCCGACGCGGAGCGCTGCCGGTCGAGAAGGTGATGACCGCCGCCGAGATGGCGGGCGATGTCGCCACGTACAGCAGCGGAGTTGCCGTTCGGGAACGCCGACCCCGCCGTCCGCTACTGGGCCGCCGTCCCGGCTGCGCATCCGCGGCCGCGACGGCGCGCGGACGACGCGCTCGCGACGATGCTCGACGACCCCTCGGCGGTCGTGCGGATCGCGGTGGCCGAGGCGCTCTGCGTCGTCAGCACGAGCGCGACCTGCCGGCTTGCTCGTCGACGCGGCTCGGCGGGTCGGAGGCCGAGGCGCTTCAGGCACTGAACGCGCTGGAGGCGATCGGCGACCGCGCCCGCCCCGCCGTCGACGCGATCGAGGCGAAGGCCCCGTTCACCGGCGAGTACACGAGCCGCGCGGCGGCGTCGCTGCTGGCAAAGCTCGGCCGTGAAGAACACGACGCTGAGCCGGACGGCGGCGCACGCAATGCAAGGCGCGCGCGGCCCGCACAACCCGCGGCGCGGCCGTAGCACGCGAATCGACCGCGACAAGATCAACGCGAATAGCCGGCAGCGTTGTGCACTCCCTCTCCTCAGTACTCTGGGGAGAGGGTAGGGGAGAGGGGATCTTGCAACTGGCGTCTCTGACGTGGGACCCGGGTCGCGAGATCCCCTCTCTCTCACCCTCTCCCGTGAGTACAGGGGCGATGGCATCGGACGCACCCCGGTGAAGAGCGTTGGACGCAACCGAGCGCGCGACGCTCCGAGCGGCCAAGCAGCTTGCTCCCGGTGTACCGCGATTCCGAAGCATGTGACGGATGCGATTCCAAACTCGATGAACCAGTGACGCGCTGGAGGAGTGACGGATGACGGTACGTTCGGTCTTGCTCTGTGCCATCGTTTTCCTGACGTTCACGCCGGCCCGCCACGCGTCGGCCGCCGCCGCGCCCGCCGCGCCCGCCGCGCCGGTGAAGGGGATGCGGCCGCCCAACGTCATCCTGATCATCACCGACGACATGGGCTACGGCGACCTCGCGTGCCACGGCAACCCGGTCGTGCGCACGCCGAACCTCGACCGCCTGCACGCGCAGAGCGTGCGGTTCACCGACTTCCACGTCAGCCCCACGTGCGCCCCGACCCGCGCCGCCCTGCTCACCGGCCGGCACGAGTTCCGCGGCGGCGTCACGCACACGATTCACGAGCGCGAGCGGCTCAGCCTCACCGCCACCACCTACGCGCAGGTGCTGAAGTCGGCCGGGTACGCGACGGGCATCTTCGGCAAGTGGCACCTCGGCGACGAGGACGCCTACCAGCCGGATAAGCGCGGGTTCGACGAGGTGTTCGTCCACGGCGCCGGCGGCATCGGCCAGACGTACCCCGGCAGTGGCGGCGACGCGCCGGGCAACACCTACTTCGACCCCGCCATCCGCCACAACGGGTGCTTCGTCCGCACGCGCGGGTACTGCACCGACGTCTTCTTCGACCAGGCGATGCGCTGGATTCGCGACAAGCAGGGCGGCGTGCCGTTCTACTGCCACATCGCGACGAACACGCCCCACGCGCCGCTGGACTGCCCGCCGGAGTACGAGCAGCCCTACGCCGGCACCGTCGACGCCAAGGCCGCCGCGTTCTACGGGATGATCACGAACATCGACGACAACGTCGGGCGGCTGATGGCGAAGCTGAAGGCGCTGGGGATCGAGCGGGACACGGTCGTGATCTTCATGACCGACAACGGCGGCACCGCCGGCACGCGCGTCTACAACGCCGGCATGCGCGCGCAGAAGGGGACGCCGTTCGAGGGGGGCACCCGCGTGCCGCTGTTCGTCCACTGGCCCGGCACGCTCGCCGGCGGCGCCGACGTTGACGCGCTCACGGCGCACGTCGACCTGTTCCCGACGATCGCCGACCTCGCCCGCGCCGAGATCCCCGAGGCGACCGCCGCGAAGCTCGAGGGGCGCAGCCTCGTGCCGCTGCTGACCGACCCGGCCAAGGGCGCCGCCGCGTGGCCCGACCGCCTGCTGTTCACCCACGTCGGCCGCTGGGAGCGCGGCCAGGCCGCCGGCGCGAAGCACGCGAACTGCGCCGTGCGCGACGCGCGGTACAACCTCGTGAGCGTGCCGAAGATCAAGCAGGGTTGGCAACTCTTCGACCGCAAGGCCGACCCCGGCGAGAAGCGCGACCTCGCCGCCGCCCACCCCGACGTCGTCGCACGCCTTGAAGCCGGGTACGACGCGTGGTGGGAATCGGTGCAGCCCGACCTCGTGAACGAGGACGCCGTCGGGCCGGCCGTCAACCCGTTCAAGGCACACTACTGGAAGCAGTTCGGCGGCGGCCCGTCCGGCGAGCCGGGCCGGCAGAAGGGCGCAAAGCGTTCGTGAGCCGGATCGCACTTGCGGCGGCCGCGTCGTGGTCGGCGGCGGCGGCGGTAACGATAGAGCATGTCCACTCCACGCGTAGCGTGTCATCTGGAGGGGAGCGGTAGCGACCCGACCCGTCTCGGGGTGGAGAGAAGCATCCTGCCGTTCGGGGATCCCTGGTCGCTGTCGCTCCTCGGGATGACAGTGCTGCGCTTCGAACACTACATCTGAGGTTGACGTCCTCAATCGCGGCTTGGATTGCCCCGTGGCGTCGCCCGGGGCGCCGGTCATCCTGATCGCCGTGGGCGAGGAGTCGCACCCCACGCTCTAACTCGGGTTGCCGCCGCCTGCTGTCGCGTCGGATCGCGGCGGTTCGGGGTGGCGGCGCGGGCGGCGAGGGCGGCGGGCAGGTCGGGTTCGATGTGGAAGACGACGTCCGAGACGGCAGCGGCGCGGCACCTCGTCGCAGTAGCCGCGGCGTGCCGATCAGCACGAGGCGGCCGCCGGCGCGGCCGAGCACGCGGTGGGCGGCGAGCAGCATCGAGATGCCGCTCGTGCCGAGCGCCGCGACGCCGGACAGGTCGGCGATCACGGTCGCCGCGCCGGTTCGCCGGACGATCGCCTCCACCCGCGGCTCGAGCGCGCCGACGCCGGCCTGGTCGAGCACGCCGGAAAGCGCGAGGACCGGCACGCCCCCGACAACCGTTTCTTGCAGAACCGCCATCGCGTACGCACCTCGGTGGTAACCGGTGCCGCGCCGGGTGGCGCGGGGTGGCGGCGGGCGAGCCCGCCGGCTAAGAGCCTGTCCGACTAACCTGCGGCGGGCCCTTCGGGCCTGCGGCGAAACTGGAGACGTCGGGTTGTTCGGATGGGCTCAATTGGGTGCGGTGATGTTACCGGGATTGCGCGGGTTGCGCGCGTGAATCGTCGTGGATCACCGCGGGCGGTTCCGGGCGGTCGGGGTCGGAGGGTTCGGGAGCATCAAGCGCACGTGATGCGCGGCCGCTGGTCGATCGCCCCCCCCCCGCGCCGGTCACTTCGTCGGCTGTCCGTCCATCGTCCAGAAGATCACGTTCTTCACCAGCGCCTGCGCGTAGCCGGGGGCGTAGCCGAGGATGCCCCAGGTGCCGGTGCCGAGCAGGCCGGACGTGACGTCGAGCGGCGCCCGCACGACGTGGCCCTTGCCGGCCCGCAGGAGCAGCGGCTGGCCGGCGGCCTCGTCGCGCAGCGCGTCTTGGGCGAACGGGCGGAGGCGCGGCTCGGCGAGGTCGTCCATCCCCGGCCGCCCCGCGCTGATCAGCGGGTGCCCGGCGGCGACGGCCTCGGCGCGGCGGCCGGGGAAGGCCTTGCCGAGCAGGTCTTGTTCGACGGCCTGGGCGAACCCCCCGTCGGGCGTGCCGCAGGGGTCGACCAGCAGCACGCCCCCCGCCCCCACGTACTCGCGCAGCGCCCGCACCTCCTCGTCGCGCACGGCCCAGCGGGCGGTGCCGGTGAGGTGGGCGACGGGCGTCGACGCCACGCTCGCGCGGGTCAGGCCCGACAGCGGCATCGGCTTGAGGTCGACGCCGGTGCCGGTCTGCCGCTGGAACCAGCGGGCGAGGCGCGGCCAGGCGCCGGGCTCGGGGTCCCAGTTGCCCGCGTAGCTCAGCCGGGCGACGCCGACGCGGCCGTTGGGCGCCGCGGGGCCGGGGTCGGTCACGTGGGGCGAGTCGAGGCGGTTGCGCAGGTCGCGCTTGCCGGCGGCGTAGAGGAACAGGTTCGTGCCGAAGTGGAACAGGTGGCGCTTGGTCTTCTCGTCGCGCGTCTGCCAGGCGCCGGAGATGTCGGTCGGCGAGTGGACCATCAGCAGCCGCGCGCCGTTCGTCACCGCGCGGATCGGCGGGCGCGGGTCGACCTTGAACGCCATGTCGTACAGGTGGTGGTCGGCCGGCAGGTCGCGCATCTTGTGGCGGTCGGCGAACAGGTCGACGGCGAGCCGCTCGGCGAACTCGTTGAACGCCGCGCTGCCGGCGTCGGCGTGCGTGAAGAGGATGCCGCCGTCGCGCACGAAGGCGCGGAGCTTGTCCCGCTCCTCGGGCGTCAGGCTCGGCGGGAGGTGGCTGGCGAGGTAGAGCACCGGCGAGTCGAGCCAGTCGTGGTGCGCGCGGCCGATCGGTACGACCTGCCAGTTCAGGTCGCGCTCGAGTTGACGGCCGGCGTAGCGGGCGAGGTTGGCGACGTCGCGCGGGCGGTTGGCCCACGCGCCGTCGGCATCGGAGTCGGCTTCGGCGCCGGCGCCCGCCTTCGGGTCGGCGCCCCCCTTCGCATCAGCGCCCGCGTCGGCGTCGGCGGCCGCGTCGGGGTCGGCGTCGATGCCGTCGCCGAAGCGGAGCTTGTTCATCAGGACCGGGTGGCGCCCGCGCGCCAGGAACAGCAGGCAGAACGCGGTGTCGCCCGGCTGGCCGGACCAGCCGCCGTTCTTCTCCTGTCGCTTGACGACCTCGGCGGCGAGTCGGCGGTACCAGTCGTGGGCGCCGAAGTACTTCATCCCCGTGGCCAGCCCGGCGCGCTCGACGCCGAACAGCGTGTACGCCGTCCACCCGCCGCCGTTGACCTGCAGCACGTTGTCGCCGGTCTCGAGCCACGCCAGCCCGCGGCGCAGCGCCTGGTTGAACGGCTGGCGGCCGACGCGCGGCGGCGCGGCGCCCGAGGCGACGGCGGCGGGCAGCGGCTCGGTGCTGCGGAGCCAGTCCTGCGTGACCAGCAGCGACGCGACGCCGGCGACCGTCATCGACAGCTCGCCGTCGCCCGACGCGTTGTAGGGACACGTGCCGTCGGGCTTCTGCGTGGCGACCCAGTGCTGGCGGACGGCCTGCCAGTACGGCCGCGGCACCTCCAGGCCTGCCTCGGCGCCGGCCCAGACGCCGAGCAGCCCGTACTGGCTGTTCGAGTTGTCCCACGGGCCCCGGTCGGGCACGCCGTCGGCGTTGTCGTCGGCGCCCGGCGGCGAGCGGCCGATCGTGTTGTACGTGTACGCGCCCCGGCGGTGGGCGCGCCGAGCAGGTAGGCCACGTCGTCGCGCAGCGCCCTGGTCCTGCGGCCGGTTGAGCGACGCCAGCGCCGTCGCCCGGATCGCGCGGGCATACGTCTGCAGGTGGCCGACGTCGAGCTTCGACCGCTTCATCGCGTCGATCATCGCCGCGACGCGCGGGCCGCGCGGGTTCAGCCGCGGGTCGGGGATGCTGCGGCTGGCCTGCCATCAGCGCGGTAGACCGCCAGCGCGTTGGCGCCGCCGGCCTGGGCGTCGACCAGCGCGCTTGCGCGCCGCCCAGCGTGTGCGTCTGCTCGTCGAACTCGCCGAGCAGGTGCTCGACGCCGCCCGCGCATCGACGCGCCGATCTGCTCGTCGGAGATCACCTCCGGCGGCTCGGGCATCGGCTTGAGCGGCGGGCGGACCCGGGGGCGTGGTGGCGGCGGCGACGGCCGGCCCGGTCGCGGCGGGACCGTCGCGGCGGGCGGTGCCGGTTTCGGTGTCGCCAGCGGGTCCTGCGCCGACACGACGGCCCCGGCGGGGCGCGGTCGGCGGCGGGCGGGGGCGAGCGGGTCGACGGCGAGTGGGTTGGGGGCGCGCCCGCCGGCGGGCGCGGCGGCGGCGAGCAGTTGGTTGTAGACGGCCTGCCGCTCGGCGCGGGCGGCGCGCTGACGAGGCCGCGCGACGCGGCGTCCTCGATCCGCTCGCCGGCGACGATCTGCTCGAACTGGCGGTACTTCGCGCGCCTCCTTCAGCCGCCCTCGACCACCAGCGCCCTCGGCCTCGGACTTCAGGACCGCCAGCGTCGCGAAGTCGACCGACGAGGGCCCTGACGTCGGCGCGCGGCGGGCGCAGGCCGGCGCGCCCGCCCGGCGCGGGCGGCGCGGCGGGCGCGTTCGAAGCCGCGCCGGCGCGGGCGGGTCGATGCGGGCGATCAGGACCGCCGCCGCCAGCCCCGCCGCCCCGACCGCCAGCAGCACGACGATCCAGGCCGCCCAGCCGACGACGCCCCCGCCGCCGCCGCGTGCTGGCGTCCGCGTCGGCTGCGCCCGGCACCCTTGGGGCGGGGCACGTCGTAGCGCCGCCCGCACGCCATGCAGACCGCCTGCAACCCGGCGTCGGCGTCGGGGAACGTGGCGGACTTGCCGCAGGCCGGGCATCGGGCTTTGAAGGGCATCTGGCGCGTCCCCGCGGCGGTCCCGGTCGGTCAATCGGCGCGTCACCGGCCGCGGCGACCCGGCGCGCGGCACGACATTCTCCGGGGGTGACAATGCAGAATCAAACGCAATCCGCGGCCGGCACAGGGGCCGGCGGATCGGGGAAGGTTTGGGCGGAATAGGAGAGGGCGTGGGCCGGGCATCATCGCCCGTAAGACGTTGCCGACCGGCCGGCGTTGCACCGCGGGCGAGGCGTGTTCGACGGTTCGGCCGGCCGCCGCTCAGGCGGCCTGGGGGAGTTCGCGGGCGCGCGGTACCCCTGCACGCTGCGGATCAGCTCGATCAGGCCCTCGACCTCGGCGCGGATGGCGACGGGGTCGGACGCGGCGCGGATCTGTTGCTCGGCCCGGGCGGCGACCTCGGTGATCGACGTGAACCCGTACCCGTGGCCAGCGCGCCCTTGAGCTGGTGGACGGCCCGCTCGAGCTCCGCCAGGTTCTGCTCGGCGAGCAGGCGGGCGATCGTGCTGACGCGGTCGGGCAGGCGCGTGACGAACTTCGAGCAGCCGCTTGTACTTCGGGTCGGACCCGATCGTGCTGCTCGCCAAGAGGGCGCGCCGCCGCGTTCGCCGCCGCCGCCGCCCCCGCGGCGTCCGCCGTGCCGTCGTCGTCGGCGGTCGTGCGGTCCTTGCGGACGTAGCAGTTCGCGGTCGCCAGCAGTTGCTGGCGCTCCACGGGCTTCGACAGGTAGTCGGTGCACCTTGCGGCCATGCAGCGGGCGCGGTCCTCGCTCATCGCGTTGGCGGTCAGCGCGACGATCGGCACGGTCAGCCCGGCGGCGCGGATCTCGGCGGTGCGCGTAGCCGTCGAGCTCGGGCATCTGCATGTCCATCAGGATCAGGTCATACGCGGTCGCCTTGGCCATGTCGACCGCGACGCGGCCGTTGGCGGCGATCTCCACGACCGCGCCGCGTCGCGCAGGAGCGTCGAGAGCAGGTCCTGGTTGTCCTCGCCGTCCTCGGCCAGCAGGATGCGGCCCCCAGGCGGATCTCGGCGACGTCCTCGTAGTCGCGGCGGACGGGGAACAGGTCGAACCCCTCGAGCGACTCGAGCATCTCCGCGCCCTCGCGCGGGCCGCCGTTGAACGTGAGCGTGAACGTGCTGCCCGCGCCCTGCTCGCTGGCGACGCGGATGTCGCCGCCGAGCAGGTTCGCCAGCCGCTTGCTGATCGTCAGCCCGAGCCCCGTGCCGCCGAAGCGGCGCGCGTCGTGGAGCTGTCGGCCTGCATGAACGGCTGGAACAGGCGGTCGAGCTGCGCGGGGGTCATGCCGATGCCGGTGTCGACGACGTCGACGCGGATCGACTGGGCGAAGTAGCTGATCTCGCGGCCGAGCCGCAGCGTGATCGCCGTCCTGCGTGAACTTGATCGCGTTGCCGACGAGGTTGACCAGCACCTGCTTCACGCGGAGCGGGTCGGTCTGCACGCGGCGCGCGGATCGCGCGCCCGTCGAGCTCGACCCGCATCTGCAGGTTCTTCTTGAGCGCGCGGGTCTGGGTGAGCGCGATCACGTCGGCTATCACCTGCGGCAGGTAGCACACGATTCTCTTGATCGACATGCGCTCGGCCTCGATCTTGCTGATGTCCAGGATGTCGTTGATGAGCGCCAGCAGGTGCTCGCTGTTGCGGCGGATCGTGCCGACGCACTTGGCGCGGTCGTCGGCCTGCTGGCGGGGGTCGAGCAGCATCTCGCTGTAGCCGATGATCGCGGTCATCGGCGTGCGGATCTCGTGGCTCATGTTGGCCAGGAAGCTGCTCTTGGCCTGGTTCGCGTTCTCCGCGTCCTCCTTGGCCTTCTGCATCGCCTCCTCGGCCAGCATCCGCTGCGTGATGTCGTCGTGCGCGACCGCCACCCGCACCGGCCCGCCGTCGGGGAAGCGCGTGACCTGCGCGACGAACCAGCGGCGGTCCCCCTCGGCGTGGGCGGCGTACTCGATGCGGAACTCGTTCTGCCCCCCGCGCACGACCGCGCGGATCGCGACGGCGAACGCGGCCGAGGCGGCGCACCCGCGCCCGCCCGCCTCCTCGCACACCGCCAGGTAGTTCAGCGTCTCGGGCGTGCGGGCGGCGATCCCGACGCGGCCGGCGGCGGCGGCGGCGGGGAACCGCCGCCACGCCTCGTTGGCGTCCAGGACGATCCCCTGCTCGTTGAGGATCGCGATGTGCGTCGGCAGCGCGTCGACCGTCGCCCGCGCGAACCGCTCGGCCTCGCGGAGCGACGCCTCGGCCGCCCGGCGCCGCTGCATGTACCGGCGGACGACGCGGTACGCGAGGGCGAGCATCGCGAAGTCGATCGCCGTCAGCGCGACGATCCGCCCGACCGGGCTCCCCTCGTTCGTGAACGCCTCGAGCGACGCGCGGGCCAGCGCGGCGAGGCCGGCGGGGTCGGCCCAGGGGACGGGCGCGACCGTGACCGTGCCGGGGCCGGCGACGAGCACCAGCGCGTGGCTGAACCACGCGACGCGCAGGGCCGCCATCAGCACGAAGGCCGCGCGGAACCCGACGTCGATGCTCTTCTCCAGCCGTAGGCCCATATCCCGCGTCCCCGGTCTGCCGCCGTCGCCGCCGCCGTTACTGCTATGGCCGCGCGCCGCGCAGGCCGAGGCCGCCCCGAACAACGAAGGCGGCCCCCGCGGCGACGGCCCGGCCGGCCGGCAACGCTTCCGTCTACACTATCGGTGCGCGGACCGCGGGGCATAACCGCCCCGGCGTTACCGGACGCGCGGCGCGCGGGCGGACCCCGTTTCAGGCGCGGCGTGACGATGCGACGCGAGCGTCCGCCGGGCGACGGCGTCCTCCCTCCCTCGCCCTCTACTTCCGGGGGCGAGTGCGTCCGGTGGCGTGGCGCGGTAGACACGCAACCGCCACGTCACCCGGCGATCGTGGGCAGCAAGCGACGGCGGGCACTCCTGTAGTGGCGACGCCTGCGTCGCGGTTGTGGCGCAGCCACAAGTCTGTCATGAGCGTCGCCGCTGCGCGTCGACCGCGACGCAGGCGTCGCAACTACGGGTCGGCCGGGGCGTATACGGACGCATCTTGCCCGCTCCGGGCGAAACGACTGATCGCCGATGACCGACCGGGAGAACCCGCCCGTCAATCGCTGTGGTGCACGAACTGCTCGTAGAGGTGCGCGTACTTGCCGCCGAGGGTGATGAGCTGGCGGTGGGTGCCCCGCTCGACGACCCGCCCGGCGTCGATCACGAGGATCAGGTCGGCCTTCATGATCGTGCTGAGGCGGTGCGCGACGACGAACGTGGTGCGCCCCTCCAGCAGGCGCTCGAGCGACTTCTGCACGAGTTGCTCGGTGGCGGTGTCGACGGCGCTGGTGGCCTCGTCGAGCATGAAGATCCGCGGGTCGGCCAGGAACGCGCGCGTGAAGCAGATGAGCTGCCGCTGCCCGAGCGACATGTTCGCGCCGCGCTCGCCCACCTCGGTGGCGAAGCCGTCCTTGAGCGTCATGATCGAGTCGTACGACCCGATCGCCTTGGCCGCGGCGATCACGTCGTCCTCCCCGGCGCCGGGGCGGGCGTAGCGGACGTTCTCCATCACCGTGCCGGTGAACAGGTAGTTCGTCTGGAGCACGAGCCCCATCTGGTGGTGCAAGCTCTCGCCGGTGACGTGGCGGACGTCGTGCCCGTCGACGAGCACGCGCCCGTGCTGCGGCGGCTAAAACCGGGCGACGAGCGACACGATGCTGCGCTTGCCGCTGCCGGTCGCGCGCACCCGCGCGATCGGCTGCCCCGGCTCGGCGACGAAGCTGACGTCGTGCAGCACCGGGCGGTCGGGGTTGTAGCCGAACGTGACGCGCTCACGACCTCGCCGCGGCCGACGCTCCACGGCAGGGCCTCGCCCCCGGGCTTGGCTTGCACTTCGGGCGCGGTGTTCTCCCTGGTGCCCACTCGCTCGGCGCCGTCCATCGCCATCATCACCTGCGTGTAGAACTGGCCGAGCTGGCGGATCGGCGTCATGAACCAGTCGACGTAGAGGTACGACGCCACCACCGCCCCCACGCCCTTGCCCGCGCCGAGCCGCCCGCTGACGATGAGGTACCCGCCGAACAGCAGGATGATCGCCTTGCCGACGAACCCGACGAGGTCCAGCAACGGCTGGTAGACGCCGTTGATCCGCGCGACGGAGAGGTTGTTGACCGTGTTCGTCTCCTGCAGCGCGTTGAACCGGTCGAGGTTCGGCTCCTGCCGGTGGAACGCGGTGACGACGCGCATGCCGGTGATGTTCTCCGCGAGGTTCGTCGACACCTTCGTGTACCCCTCGCGGGCGACCTGGTGCCACACCGCGCTGCGGGAGAGGTAGATGCGGTTCAGCACGAACAGCACCGGCCCGAGCCACGCGACCGACAGGAACAACCGCCAGTCGGTCGCGACGAGCATGAGGGCGGCGATCAGCATCATCAGCAGGTTGGCGCTGATCTGGTACAGGCCCCAGACGTTCACCTCGCGGAGGCTGCCGATGTCGCTCGTGCAGCGGCTGATCACGCGGCCGAGCTTCGTCTTGTCGAAGTAGCTCATCGACAACTGCTGCAGGTGCGCGAACAGCCGCCGCCGCAGGCCGAACTGCACGCGCTCGCCCGCGCCGGTCATCACGAGGATCGTGTAACGCTGAAGGATGACCGACAGCCCCAGCGTGCACGCCCACAGCAGCACGGTGGCCACCACCCCCGCGATCGCCGCCCGCTCGCCCCCCTGCCCGCCGGCGTACCCCGCCCACGCGAGCGGCGCCGACACGACGCGCGAGATGACGGTGGACGGCAGCGCCGGCGACGCCGGGTCGGCCACGTAGGCGGCGACGCGGTCGATGATCTCCTGCATGTACCGCGGCGAGAGCATCTCCAGCGACACGTGGGCGAGGCCCAGGGCGAGGGCCAGCGCGTACTGCCACTTATAAGGCGCGAGCACGCCCAGCAGCCGCCGCACGAGCGCCGCGTCGATCGGCTTGTAGCGCGCCTCCTCCTGCTCGTCGTCCGACACGTTCGCCGGCTGCGGCGCCTTGGTGGGCTTCTTCTTGTTGTCGGCGGCGACTGCGATCATTCGGTCTCTGCTCGTTCGGGCGCTTCACTCTTGTTGTCGTACGTTGGGCTTGTCCCACGACATCGGCCCAACACTGCCGGCGTTGGCCGCCGTCACATCGATTCCTCTTCCGCCCAGTCCCAGTCTTCGTGCACGCCTTCGCAGTGGAAGAACACTCGGGTGACCTCGCACACCCCCGCCGTGCTGACGCCGGACCGGATGAACACACCGCGATGCTGGTGGTACTCGATCCGCACCTCGTACGGGCCCATACGCAGTCTCGCGTCGCGATGGATGTCGCCGGGATGCTGCGGCTCCTTTTCCGGGTGATCCCCCGGGAGACGCGAAATGATCATCACCTTTGCCGTCGAATCGGTCTTCGAACGCGCCGGGCCCCACAGCGAGACCGGCAGCGTGCTGCCGCGCAGGGCCTCCCGGATCGTCGACTCCGCGTCGCGCCAGTTCGTCGGCTCGACTTGGCGGGCCGCGCCGTCCGCGCCTGGTCGGCCGACGGTGATCTTTTCAACGGACCTGGCCATACGGTGCCTGCTCGTGATTACCCGCGATGCATCGGAGCACGAGTTGCAACCTCCCTCTCCTCGGTTCTCCGGGGAGAGGGCAGGGGAGAGGGGTTCGCGCGGCAAGCGCGCCGATGTGACGGGACGCTGGCTTCAGGATCCCCTCTCCGCCTCCCTCTCCCCAGCGTACTGGGGAGAGGGAGGGGGTTACTTTACTTTCCATGCGCGACCATCCGCGTTCTGGGGATCCGTGGGAGCAAGCTCCCACGGCGTTCGAAGGCGCTATGGGAAACGCTCTTGCCGCTCGACATTGCACTCACACCGCCGCGTCCTTCTCGGCCGTCACGCGGCCCTGGTCGCGGGAGCGGTCCATGTGGGACGGCAGGTCGCCGTCGCCGTCGCGGTCTAAATCGTCTCCGTAAAGCTGGACGGCGGCGATCTCGCGGTAGTGGCCGTGCTCGCGCATGAGTTGTTCGTGCGTGCCGCTCTGGGTGATGCGGCCGTCCTCGATGACCAGCACGAGGTCGGCCTGCTTCACGGTGCTGATACGGTGGGCGATGACGAACGTCGTGCGGCCGGTCATCACGAACCGCATCGCGCGGCGGATCAGGTCTTCCGTCTCCGGGTCGACGCTGGCGGTCGCGTCGTCGAGGATCAGGACGCGTGGGTTGGTCAGGATCGCCCGCGCGATCGCGAGGCGCTGGCGCTGCCCGCCCGAGAGGCTGCTGCCGCGCTCGCCGAGCATCGTGTCGTAGCCGAGCGGGAGGTGCTCGATGAACTCGTGCGCCTGCGCCAGCCGGGCGGCGGCCTCGATCTGCCCGGCGTCGATGTGCGGGCGGCCGTAGGCGATGTTGCCGGCGACGGTGTCGCTGAACAGGTACGTCTCCTGGAACACGAACGCCACCTCGGTGCGCAGGCTCGACAGCGCCGCGTCGCGCACGTCGACGCCGTCGATCAGCACACGGCCTGCCCGGGGGTCGTAGAAGCGGGCGATGAGGTTCACGAGCGTCGTCTTGCCCGCGCCGGTCGGGCCGACGATCGCCACGATCCGCCCGCCGGGCGCCTCGAACGTCACGTCGTGCAGCACCGGCTTGCCGGCGGCGCCGTAGGCGAACGTCACGTGCTCGAACCGCACGGTGCCGGGGCCCTTGGGCAGCGGCGCGGCGGCGCCCTGCTCAGGGACGGTGGCCGGGGCCATCAGCACCTCGTAGAGGCGGCGGGCCGACACGATCGCGTTCTGGTACTGCTCGTTGATCGTCGACACCTGCTGCAGCCGGCTGAGGATCCCGTTCATCGCGGTGCCGAGAATGAGGAAGTCGCCGGCGTTCATCCGCCCCTTGATCATCAGCACGCCGACGGCAAGGAACAGCGACAGGTGCGACGTCATCCCGATCAGCCGCATCACGGGCTGGAAGTCGGCGAACATGCGGATGCGGGCACGGACGCGGCCGAAGTAGGCGTCGGCGTTGGCGTTGTACTTCTCGACCTCCTGCCGCTCGGTCGCGAACGCCTTCACGACGTGCACGCCGGCGATGTTCTCCGTCAGGATCGACACGTTCTTGTCCTCGGCCTCCATCACCGCCTTGGCGGCCGGCTGCACGCGGCGGCTGAAGCGCAGGACGTAGAGCGTCCAGATCGGCAGCGGCACGAGGCTCAGCGCGGCCACGAGCGGGCTGCGCGTGGCGATCAGGATGATGTACCCGATCACGACCAGCACGATCTCGAGCGTGAGCAGGATCGCGGTCTGGAGGAACGCGCGCACGTTCTGGAGGTCCGACAACGCGCGGTTGATGAGCTGGCCGCTGCTGACCGCGTCGTGGAAGCCGAAGCCGACGCTGGAGCTGGTCGTAGATCGCCTCGCGGATGTGATAGACCATCGACATGCTGAACCGCGTGTCGGCCACCGCGCGGACGTACCGCAGCACGAGCCAGATCAGCGTGACGCCCAGCAGCAGCACGACCGCCCGCCGCAGCTCGACCGCCTGCGGCTCGGTCCCGCCGACCCACGCGCCGGAACCCCTGCGACGTGCGGCCGGCGGCGTCGTCGTCGAGGTGGAGCCGCTGGATCTTCTCGACCGCCAGCCCGCTGACGCGACGCCCAGATCTCGGCCGTCACGCCCAGCGCCAGGAAGAGGCACGACAGCAGCGGCAGCCCGCACCGGGCGGACGAAGCGGAACATCCAGCGGAACAGGACGCGGTTGGATACGTCACCGAGCGACGACGGAAACGCCGACGCGGCGGGGCCGGGCGCGGCGGCGGCGGGGCCGAGGCGCGGCGGCGGCTCCTTTGGCGGCGGGGGTTGGGGCGGTCGGTCGGGTGGTCATCGTTCGATCGGCGCCGGCGGGCGGGCCGGCGGCGCAAAGGGGCATACGCTACCGCGCGCCGCGGAGCGTCAATGAGCAATCCGGATCGGCGGGGAGCGACGACACGGCGCGCCCGCAGCGCCGCGGCCGGTGCGGGGGGGACTACGGCGGTCACCGTCGGGTGGAGCGCGCCCACGATTCCGCAGTCGCGGCGGGCAAGCCCGCCGGCTAAATGGGAGCGATGAACTTGGGTGAAACGACGGAAGGGGAGCCGCGTCACGCCGTCGAGCCGGGCATACGTGCCGCCGGTCGGCCGGAGGGTTTCGCAGGGTTGCCCCCGCCCCTGCCCGACTGCCGGCGCGTCGCCAGCTGATGCGCGACCCCGGCTCATCCGCGGATCATCCGGTAGTCCAGAAGCGTCAGGCCGTCGGCCAGCTTCGCCGCCTCGCGGACGGCGGGGTCCGGGTCGTTGAGGTACCGCTTCACGACGCGCGGCTGGCGGCGATCTGGTCGCCCCGGCGGGTCGTGTTGTACTTCATCGGCCCAGCGCCATCGCGCCGCCTCGACCTTCCACATCCGCTCCGGGCTCCGCTCCGCGAGCAGCCGCGGATGTCGCCGCCCGCGCGGCCGATGTCCTCCTTGTCGATCGACGTGAGCACGCTGGCGACCGGCAAGATCGAGGCCGCCTTGTACTCCTCGAGGCCCGACGCGAAGTCGAGGTAGGCCCGCCTTGGCCGCGTCCTTCCGGCCGTTCGCGACGAGCCGCCACCTCCCTTGGCCGACTCGTACATCAGGTTCAGGCCGTGGTTGAACTGCTCCCACACGACGCTCGCCGTACAGGCGGTAGCCCAGCGCGAACGACGCGGCGAGGTGGCGCTCGGCCTCGTCGAACTGCCCGCGCGCGTGCGGTGGACCATGCCCGTCTGCTTCGTCAGCATGCCGAGCCGGTTGATCGTCTCCAGTTCCGGCCAGTCCGGGCGGTAGTGCACGAGCGGCTCGGGCCGCGAGGCGAACAGGTCGAACTTCCGCAGTCGGTCGCCTGCACGATCAACTGCACGGCCTTGGGCTTCTCGTCGGTCAGCAGCGTGGCGGCTGCCGGCGTACTTGCCGTCGGGGCCGTAGAGGCCCACGTTCGCGTCGTGCTCGAGCATCGCCTGGCGGTAGATCGCGCGGCGTCGCAGTCGCCGCGCATCGGCGGCAGGAGCGTCGTCGGGTCGACCGGCGCGGCGATGGCGGCGCGCTCAGCTTGATCTTCCCCGTCGGCTCCGAGACCGGCGGCACCCGCGACGTGACGTAGAGCAACGACGCCATGATCGCGAAGATGACGCCGGAGATGGCCCAACCTTTGGCGTTGCCGAACATCGTGGTGTCTCTCCCTTACGGCGCCCGGGCGTGTGCTGCTCCCCCGCCGGTAGGTTATCGATTCGGGTCCGAAGGGGAAGATCTCGCGCGCGCATCAGCCGCCAAATGCTCCACCCGGTGCGATCGTTCGGCACACGACCGCGCCCGTTTAGCCGCCGCTCGCAGAGCGCGCGATCCGGCACGCCGTATCGCACCGCTCGCGAGCGGCGGCTAAACGCGGGCGGGGGCGCCCGGGTCGGGAGGTGTCAATGGTAGGAGCCCGGCAACGTGCGCGCGCGGTCTCGCGTGCCCGTGTGCCCACCACGTCCGCGGCCGCTCACGCGGGCTGGATCCGCAGGTCTGCGGCGCGGACGTTGAGGTGTTCGACCGTGACGCCGCCGCCCTCGTACGCCGCGCGGAGCGTGAGGTCGACGCGACCGCCGCCGCCGCCGCCGCCGGCGAGCATCTGCGCGAGGCGGTCGGGCGGGAGGCGCGCAGGGCCGAGACGTCGATGCCGCCCTCGGCGTCGACGCGTCCCTGCGGCGGGCGGAGCGACGGGACCTTCACGTCGGCCCGCAGGTGTTCCCCGAGGTCGAGCGTGGCGGCGATCCGCGCCTGCGGCAGTTGGGACAGGTCGTCCACCTCGTCGGCCCGGCCGGCGAACTTCACCTGGCCGACCTCGGCGGGCGCGCCCCGGCGGCCGAGCGACTCGATGATGCACGTGAAGTCCAGCCCCCGCCGCCGCCTTCACCTCGGCCAGGATGCGGCTCGGCCGCGAAGTGGAGCGGCTCGCCGCCGCCGGACTGGTGCTCGTGGTAGTGGGCCTCGCCGTCGACGAGCAGGACGCGCTGCGCCTCGAGCTTCCACGCGCCGGCCGCGTCGTCCTCGTCCGCGCCCGCCGGTCGTGCGCGCCGCGGGCGGGGCTTGGCCAGCTCGGCGGGCGCGGGCGCGCGGCGGCGGCGTCGTCCGCGTCGTCGGTCACCTTCATCGGCTTGGGCAGGTTCGTCTTGCCGTCGGCGCGTTTCACGACCGACAGACGGCGACGCCTCGATCGTGAGCGACTTGATCACGATCTCCTTCTTCAGCAGCGGGGATGGAGATCTCGGCGCGGATCCGCCGCACGGTCAGCACCGGCTCGGCCGGGTTGTCGCCGGCGATCGTCATGCCGCGCGCCTCGAGCGAGCCGCCGAGGACCGAGACCGTGAGGTTGTCGAAGGCACGGCGCCGATCAGCTTCGACAACTTGTTCTGCACCGGTTGCTGAAGGATGCCCATGCGGCGGAGCGTAACGAGTTGCGCGTCAGGGTCGAATGAGGAAAACGAGGGTAGAGGGTAGAGGGTGGAGGGTGGAGGGTGGAGGGTGGAGGGTGGAGGGTGGAGGGTGGAGGAAGACGCGGGACACTCCACCGGCTCCGTCCGTCGTCGTCCTCTACTCTCTACTCTCTGCTCTCTACGCTCTACGCTCTACCCTCTACCCTCTACCCTCTACCCTCCTGCTTCGCCCCCCTGTACTCCACGCGGCAGGCCGGCAGCGCGTCGACGAAGAGCTTGCCGTAGCGGCGCTTGCCCTTCACGCGGCTGTCGAGGATCACGACGATCCCCTTGTCGGTTTTGCTGCGGATGAGCCGGCCGAACCCCTGCTTCAGCTTGATGATCGCCTCGGGCACCGAGTAGTCCATGAACGGGTTGCCGCCCGATCGCTTGATCGCGTCGAGGCGGGCCTCGACGACCGGCTCGTCGGGGACGGCGAACGGCAGCTTGACGATGATCACGTTCCGCAGTTGTTCGCCGCGGACGTCGATCCCCTGCCAGAAGCTGCTCGTGCCGAACAGGACCGACGCGTTGCTGGCGCGGAACCGCTCCAGCAGCACCTTCCGCGGCGCGCCTTGACCCTGCACGAGCAGCGGGTAGCCGAGGCGGTCGATCGCGGGCTTCAGCCGGTTGGCCGCGTCGATCAGCATCTTGTAGCTCGTGAACAGCACGAACGCCCCACCGCCGGTGAGCTTCAGGTACTCGATGATCTTGTCGCACGCCGCCGGCATGAACCGCAGCGCGTCCGACGGCTCCGGGAGCCCCGTCTCCACGTAGAGCGTGGCCTGCGTGGCGTAATCGAACGGCGACCCGAGCTCGAGCGTCTCGGCGTCGTCGGCCCCGAGGCGGGACTTGATGTAGGTGAACGGCCCCACCTCGGCCGGCGGCGGCGGCGGTGGCGGCGGCACCTGGGCGTCGTCGTCTTCCAGCCCCCGCAGCGGGTTTGACGGTTGGACGGCGCGCGGGTCGCCCATCGACCCGCGGAACCGCGGCCGTTGGGGCTCGACGGCGGTGCACAGCGTGGCGCTGGCCATCACGACGCTCCGCACGTTCCCGAACAGTTGCCGCCGCAGGCCCTCGCCCACGTTCACCGGGGCGGCGTGCAGGCTCACGCGCCGCGGCGTGCGGGTGGCGACGTCCATCCAGTAGACGGCGTCGACCAGCGTCTGGCCGACGATCGCGCGCAGCGTCTGGCAGAGGATCTGCACCTTGTCCGCCGTCGAGGTGAGCTCGGCGATCTCCTCCTCTTCCTTCAGGCCGGCCAGCATCTCCTTGAGATGGATCGCGAGGTCGTTGAGCTTCGGGCTGACGTCGTCCTCGACGATGTCGGGCCGGTGGATCCGGCCGTTGCCCCGGCCGAACTGCTGCTGCCACTCGATGCAGCGCTGGAAGAAGTAATCGACCCGGTCGTGCAGCTCGATCACGTCTTGAATCGCCGGGTTGGCCGCCGAGCCGTGCACGCTCAGCAGGCCGCGCCCCTTGCGCGGGTCGTAGAGCGAGCGGAGCTGGTACTTCAGGCCGCTCTCGCTGATCTGCAGGCCGAAGTGGCTGCCGGCGACGTCCTCGACGGTGTGCGCCTCGTCGAGGATGACCGCGTCGTACTTCGGCAGGTAGTTCACGCCAGCCATCCGCAGCGCGAGGTCGGAGAAGAACAGCGCGTGGTTGACGACGAGGATCGTGCCCGACTGCATCCGCCGCTTGGCCGCCTGCCAGAAGCAGCCGTTGTAGTGCTTGCACTTCTTGCCGAGGCAGTTGCCCTGCTCGGCGCGGACGTGCTCCCAGACGCCGGGGTCGGGGACGGCCGGCAGGTCGGTGAGCGAGCCGTCGGTGGTGTCATTCGCCCATTCCTCGATCGCCCAGAGCGACTCGAGCTGGCGCTGGTCCTCGAACAGCATGTTCTGCCGCCCCCGCGCCTGCTCGAGCCGCCGGCGGCAGAGGTAGTTGCCGCGCCCCTTCACGAGCACGGCCGTGAACTCGTCGGGGTAGACGGCCTGGAGCAGCGGGATGTCCTTGTCGATGAGCTGTTCCTGGAGCGAGATCGTGTGCGTACTGACCACGACCCGCTTCTTCTGCTTCACCGCGTAGTCGATCGCCGGCAGCAGGTAGGCGAACGACTTGCCGACCCCCGTGCCGGCCTCGACCATGAGGTGGCGTCCGCCGTTGAGGGCGCGCTCGACCGCCGTCGCCATCTCGAGCTGCTGCGGGCGGAACTCGTAGTCCGCCGCAAGCCGCCGGGCGATCGAGCCGTCCTGGCCGAGGATGTCGTGGAGGGTGGTGTCGGACAAGGCGGTGATTCTACCGTGGGCGGGATTTGTTTGGGATATTTTATACGCTCGGGGGAGCCGCTCGCGCCCTCGCAGTACAGCGGGCCGCGGCTCTGCTGCGAAGCTGCGGGCGGGCACATCTTCGCCGTCCTGACGCGGCCTCACGCGCCGGGAAGCCCGAGCCGTTCAGAGAGTACGCCCGCGACGACGCGTAGTTCCCGCACGTCGCGCCCGGGCAGCAGCCTGACCGCCGCGCCGTCGGTCGTCGTAACGACGAGCACCGGGCGGGGCGGGGGATCGTCGCCCGAAAGTCGGATGGTCCACGTCAGCACCCGAATGCTCCGGAGCCGCGTCCGCGGGAGCGACAACGTCATCCGCTCGAACGGCCCGGCCGTCTCGATCTGGAGCACGTCGGGGCCGAGGCGGAGAACCGCGCCCTGCCGGTGGGCACGCCGGGCGACCGCCATCGCCGTCATGTAATGCGTGTGGCCGATGAGGATCATCAGCAACGAGGCGAGGGCCGCGAACATCAGCGCGTCGAGGCGGGCCCTGACGTTGCGGACGTCGAGGCCGATGTCAAAGAGGACCGCAGCGAGTGCGAACACCGCCCCGCCGGCGACGACGCCGAAGAGCACGTCCCGCCGCACGCGGCCACGGCGGTAGGCGGCCGACGGCTCGCCGGGTGGGAAGCGAACGGTAAGGACGCCGTCCGCCTCATCCACTTCGACGCGACTGCCGGGCGGCAGGCCGTGCTGCCGGCGATACGGCGGTACCGCAGCCGTGGAGGACGAAGGATCGGCCTGCATCGGCACATCATACGGACGGTCGACAGGTGTGAGGACTGCGGCGACATCGGCGCGAGTCGGCGGGCGACTGTGCGAGTATCAGACTGTAAACGAGGGTGGCGCGGCCGCCCCGGCCGCCGCGTCGCGGCCGAGCGCGCGGGCGATCGAGTCGGCGAGCGGCGCGAGCCGCCAGTGCTCGTGGTCGGTGAAGAGGTGGGCGACCGAACCGCCGACCGGGTGGATCTGCAGTTCCGCCAGCGACGCGGCCGCCACGTTGATCGCCGCGCCGGCGGCGCCGGCCGCGGCGGCGGGAACGTCGGTCGACTCCACCCGCACGGCCTCCACCCGATCCGCCGGCCAGGCGTGGACCCGCGTCGGGGTGAGGGGCGCGAAGAACCGCAGCAGGAGCCCGTCGGCGTTCGCGAGCAGGACCGTGCGCCGCCAGGTGTTGTTGACGACGAGCAACATCACGACGAGGCCGGCGAGAAGGACCGGGACCACGAACAGGGCGCCGCTGCGGAGTCCGACCTCCACCGCATCCTCGATCGACCGCTGCCACCGCTGGTTGGGGAGCGCGTTGCCGAGGAACGTGGCCGTCAGCAGCGCGAACATCGCGGCGGCGAAGACGATGGCGAGGATCGCCCCCGCCTTGCCGCTGAGCCGCTCGACGACCGTGACGCTGTCGGCGTCCTCGCGCACCTCGAGCGTGCTCTGGGACGGAAGCCGCACCTTGCCGCGCGGCCGCGGGCTGGCGTAGTCGAGGATGGCGCCGGGATCGTTCAATCAGCACCTCCGCGCGAACAGATCACGCGTAGCGAGTCTACCGCGCGACCTCGCGGGCCGCAATTCTCGCCCCCGATTCTGACCGGATCGTCGCCCTCGTCCGTTCGGGCCGGCCGCGAAGCGGTTGCGCGACCCGTGAGATCCGCGAACCCGTTCGGCGCACCGCCCGCGACTACGTCGCGCCTTCGGAACGCCGCGGAGTTTGCTTTCAACGGTTGCCCTCGTCGAACAGCGTCCTCACGAACGCCCGCGGCTCTCGGTCGCGCGCCCGCGGATTCACCGCCCGATGTCCTCGTACCAGAGTTGCGGGTGGGCGGCGATGAACGCGCGCATCATCTCGATGCACTGGGGTCGGCCACGTCGACGACCTCGATCCCCTGCCCGCGCATGAACTGCGGCGACATGCCGCCGGGCCCTCGCCGCCGGGAAGTTGAACGACTCGCCGACGACCACCTTCGGCACGCCGAACTGCACCGCCGCCCGCTGCACAGGAAGCAGGGCATGAGCGTGGAGTAGAGCACGGTGTCCTTGTACGTCCGCTGGCCGGCCGGCGCGGGTGAGGCAGTCGATCTCGGCGTGGGCCATCGGGTCGCCGTTCTGCACCCGGCGGTTGTGCCCGCGGCCGACGATCTCGTCGCCCCGCACGAGCACCGACCCGATCGGCAGGCCGCCCTCTTTCCAGGCCCTGCATCGCTTCGTCGTAGGCGGCTTTGAGGAAGGGGTCCATCGTGCTGATCTCCTTAGCGGCGCGGTCGAGGGCGTGGGAACGGCGTCGGCGTCACCCCGCTAATCGTCGAGCCGTAATCGAAGCAGCGTAGCGACCCACCTCCCGTCCCCAGGTCGCTGGGAGAAGGCGTACGCCATGAATCGACCGGCCGGCGTGCCCGTCGTGCTGCGTGCTGCAAGAACCCCTGGCCCCTGCCCTGTCCCCGATCGACTCCCGGGGCCATCGTTTCGATCGGCGTGCGACGGAATACGCCCGCGTTGATCAGCTTCGCTATCCACGCTCTCCGGGGCCGCCGACCGACACCGTCCCCGTGCGATCGAGGATGGCCCCGACCCACCACGAAACGGGACCGAGGAACGCGACGGCGAAGATCAACGTGGGCTCGCAGGATGCCCAAATTTCCTCACGGTAACCCAGCGAGCGTCGACGGTGGCGAGCCACTGCGAGCGGAACCATTCGTAAACGTACATCAGCAGGTGCAATCGAGCGTGACCGCCTGCACCCACAAGAGCTGCCCCCGAAACTCAAACCCAAAGCCGCCACCTGCCAGCCCAATGCCGTCGCGGGAATGAGCACCCCGCCTTCATCCTTCAACCATGACTCGACTGGCGGCGTGGTGGCTGGCTGTACTGACGATCACCCGGATCCTCGCGGGCCATCGCCCGCTCAACTCGCGGCTGATCGCTCCTTCGTCGCCCTCCCTCAGCCAGCGGCCCCTTCGCGCGTGGCGGCGCGGGGTAGGTAGCGTAAATCGCCCTTCTTGCTCTTGTGGATCTCGACGATCACGCGGTGCTCGGTGCCCGGCAGTTCCACCGGGTGAACGACGGCCGGATCGCCGCCGAGGATCTTGATCGCCTTGGCCGCGATCGGCAGTTCCTCGGCCACCTTCTGGCCCTTCATCGCCAGCATCGTGCCGCGCTTCTTCACGAGCGGCAGGCACCACTCGGCCAGCCAGTCCATCGTGGCGACGGCGGGCGACGGCGACGTCGAACGACTCGCGGTGCTCGGGCGTCTGCCCGACGTCCTCGGCCCGCATTTCGAGCACCGCCACGTTCGCCAGCCCGAGTTGCGCGCGGCCTCGCGCAGGAACGCGGCCTTCTTCTTCGTCGCCTCGATGAGCGTGACGGCGACGTCCGGCCGGGCGATCGCCAGCGGCAGGCCCGGCACCCCGCCGCCGCTGCCGACGTCGGCCAGGCGGTGCGCGTCGGGCGGCAGGTACGGCAGCAGGGTCAGCGCGTCGGCCACGTGCTGCACCTCGGCGTGCGCGCGTCGGTGATGCGCGTGAGGTTCATCCGCTGGTTCGCCTCGAACAGCAGGTCGAAGGTAGCGAGAGAGGCGCGTGCTGCGCGTCGCTCAGCGTGACGTTGGCGCGGGCGGCGATTTCGGTCCAGAGGGCGTTGGGCATGGCGGTCCCGGTGCGGCGCGGTTCAGCTTGCCCGGCTTCTTGGTCTGGTCGCGCACGGGTTCGAGCGACACGATCATGGTTCATCGACACGACGCGAAAGTGATTGTCCTTGTCGTAGATGATGATTTCCGTCGCGTGGGGACTGATCATCGCGAAGTCGGGGTGGTCGACGATGAACGTGTCGCCGTCCGCCGTTTTCACCAGGAACGATTGGAACGGGTTCACCCGCATCCGGTCCCGGAACGCGCTGCCGGTCATGTGAGTCTTCTCCGACTACTCCCCCGGAATATAGCTGATCACGCCCTCGAACGGGCTGCTCGCCGTCGCGTAGCCTTCTTCGGCATCCGCCCCGCCTGATAAGCGAGCCGCCCCGCCTCCAGCGCGTGGCGCATCGCCATGGCCATCTTCACGGGGTCCTTCGCGTGGGCGATGCCGGTGTTGAGCAGGACGCCGTCGGCGCGCCAGTTCCATCGCGACGGCCACGTCCGAGGCGGTGCCGACGCCGGCGTCGACGATCACCGGGTAGTGCGGGTCGTTCTCCTTCAGCAGTTCGAGGCAGAGCGAGACGTTCAGCGGGTTGAGCACGCCCTGCCCGCTGCCGATCGGGCTGGCGGCGGGCATCACGCTGGCGGCCCCGGCCTCCTTGATGCGGACGGCCGACCGCGGGTCGTCGCTCGTGTAGGCCAGGACGGTGAAGCCCTCCTTCACGAGCTCGCGCGTCGCCTCGAGCGTGCCGACGGGGTCGGGCAGGAGCGTCCGCTTGTCGCCGAGCACCTCGAGCTTCACCCAGCCCGCCCCCTTGTTGCCCGCCTTCTCCAGCAGGTCGCGGCCGAGCAGGGCGACACGCACGGCGTCGTCGGCGGCGCTGCACCCGGCGGTGTTCGGCAGGACGACGTAGCGGTCGAGGTCGAGGAAGTCGGTGAGCCGCCGCCCCTGCTTGTCCTCGAGGCGGTCGCGGCGGACGGCGACGGTCACGACCTGGCAGCCGGACGCGTCCAGCGCCCTGCTGCATGAGCTCGTACGTCGCGTACTTGCCGGTGCCGACGAAGAGGCGGTTGCGGATCTCGAACGGGCCGATGCGGAAGACGTCCATAACCCGCAATCTTACCCGATGTCGGCCCGCCACGCCGCCCGCCGGGAGCCGCGGAGCGAAGCGGAACGCCGCGGGGACGTTGGGGTCCCCGGGGCGCTTGACACCTGGCCTTTCAGCGGGGAAGACTTACCACGGAGTCACGGAGACACGGAGACGGCACAGAGTAGAGCAGGCGTCTGTATCGTGAGGTGCCCTTCTTAACCGCCTCCGTGTCACCTCCGTATCTCCGTGCCTCCGTGGTTAGGTATTCTTTGGAAGGGCGGGGGTCACTCCTCGCGGCTCGGCGCGGGCCTTGATCTCGCTGGCGAGTTCGGCGGCGAGCGCGGTCGCCGAGGGTGCCGACGGTGACCGAGACCTGGCTGCCGGCGTTCTTCTTCTGGACGTCGACGCTGACCTTCTTCCGGCCGCGGGCTTGCCCGAGGCCACGCCGTCGCCGGCGGTGGCGGTGGCGGTGAGGTCGATCAGTTCGCGCTCCTCGAGGACCGCCCGCGCCGCCTCGGTGGTGGTCTTCGTGTCGGCCGCGACGGCCGTCCACTGCTGGCGGTAATTGCTCTTCACGCCCTGCTCGTGGCGCGAGGCGCAGCCGATCATGCCGGCGAACAGGGTGAGGGCCACGAGGTACTTGGCGAGGTTCATGTCGCTCCTTCGGATCGGTGTTCGCAAGACGGGAGGCGGCCGAGCCGCCTCCTCCGGGGGCAGCTTAGGTGTGGCGGGCTCGGGCGAACAACGGGCAATCGCCGGCGCCGCCACGGGAATCGCTCCCCCGGCGGGCGGCGGGCGCGTGGCGCGGCCGCCTCAGGCGGGGTTGAGGACGTTCGCGTGCACCGTCGGCACGAGGAAGATCACCGCCAGGTCCAGCAGGATCCGCGCCCGCCAGATCCAGCGGACGAGGCGCGCGCTGCGGGGGAGCGCGTAGGCCGCGATCAGCAGGTGCGTGTTCATCGCGAACGCGGCGCCGAACATGACGAGCAACGGCGCGACGAGCTGGATCGCCCGCTCCGGCGCCGTCGGGTTGGCGAACGTCACGTGCCCCACGAACCAGTGCGCGAGCACTACGGCGGCGGCCGCGTGGCCGCCCCACCACAGCGTCGCCGCGATGCGCGCCAGCCCGTGCCGGCGCGCCTGCCGCACGGCCACGCCGACCGGCAACGGGTGCGACGCGTGTGACAAGGCGTCGAGGTAGTAAAGGAACGACCGCCGCTCGAAGTACGCGACGGGGAACCAGCACGCGGTAAGGGCGACGCGTGCCGCGTCGCCCAGCCTCGGGTAGTTCGCGATCCAGGCGTTGGCGATCACGACCGCGCCGACCACGACGATCACGAAGCCGAGGAAGCTCATCACGACGACGCCGAGCGTGGCCTCCAGCGCGCCGAACCGGCCGGCGACCGAGCGGTCGCGCAGCACGTTGCCCAGCAGGTCCGACGTGTCGACCGCCCCGGCGGCGGGGGCCGGCGTGGGAGGATCGGGTTGCGCCGAGCGGCCCACGACCTCACCCCCCGCCGACGAACGTCACGATCTCCACCTCGTCCCCGTCCTTCAACGGCAGGTCGTACCTCTCCGCCCGCGCGAGCCGGCGGTTCAACTCGATCGCGACCTTCTCGGGCTTGAGGTTGTACCGCTCGACGAGCGCGCGGAGCGTCTCCCCGTCGGGGACCTCGCGCGAATCTCCGTTCACCTTCACGTTCATACGTCACCGAGCATACCCCGTTTCGCGCCAGGCCCGAAGGGCCGGGTCGACCGAGGTACGGAACCACGAAGGGCCAATGTTGTGGTTTCAGTCCCGCGTCGGTGAGGTTGTCCTCCGTGTAGCGAATGCTCTGGCGCACCTCGTCGGGTGAGTTGCGGAACACCTTGCGCAGGCCCTGCGCCCAGAACGACGGAAGCGAACCGTCCTCCCGTGGGTGGCGCGCGAGGGGGTGAATCTTCGATTCGACCACCGCGCGCGTCGCGGCACCCTTCATCAGGTTCACGACCTGCTCGACCGAGTACCGGTGTCGCCCGATGACGAGGTGAACGTGGGTGGGGAGGATCGCGCAGGCGCAGATCACATACCCGTTCCGCCGGGCGGCGTCGTCGAAGCCTTTGGCGATGGCGAGCGCCTGTCGCCCGTCGATCACGACCGGGTCATAGAGGATCGCGGCCTTGGCGGCCCGGCGGGCGGCACGGTCGTGGGGTTTGCGTGCAACGGACCGGCGCTCGCTCGTGTACGTCGCGGGACCGAACGGGAGGAGGCGAGAGGATCGGACGAACGTCGAGTTGGATCCGCGGGGGTCGTTGGGAAGCCAGAACCCGTAGAAGCTGATCACCACGTGGTACGCGAGGACCATGCGGGAAGCGTAACGACGGGGACGAGGCGCGGGAAGAAGATTCCTCGCCCCTTCGGGGCGGACGCGAAACGTGGGGGGCGCGGGTGTGCGGGAGTCGGGGTGGATCGTCGACGCGCGTTACTCGGTTCGTGATGCGCGGCGCTTCTCGGTCCAGATGATTCACGCGTCACGCGGATTTGAGATCCGACATCGCGCGTTCGGATTCGACTACTTCCCCGACGCGACGGGCGCGCCCTGCTTCATCGCTTCGCGGTAGATGCCCTTGAGCGGTTCGGAGGTGATGTTCAGGCCGCCGTCGGACTCCATGGTGAGCGTGTAGAGGCGGTCCTTCTGGAAGGGGCACCAGACGCCCTCGCCCTGGGCGACGCGGACGCCGAGTTCGTTGCGGTAGGACGCGTCGTCGGCGAGCTTCCAGAAGTTCGTCCACAGCTCGCGCTCGAACGCGGCGACGGCGGGGTCGGCGCCGCGGTAGACGTCGGGGACGCCGCCGCGCGAGTCGATCGGGAAGCCCTGCGCCGGGGCCTGCGTCTCGCCGTACAGGCGGGTGAACAGCGCGACGCTGTGGCCGCGGAGCGGGTCGTTCTGCTCGACGAACTTGCCGTCGAACTTCACGACCATCGCGTCGATGTGCGCGACGTTGCCGGCGATCGTGAACCGCTTGCCCGGCAGCGGGCGGCCGTCCTTGGCGTACTCGACGAACAGGAGCGTCGTGAACAGCCGGCCCTCGGTCACGTGCTGCTCGGTGACGATCACGTCGGCGACGCGCGTCTCGGCGGTGAGGTTCTGCACGACCCGGCGGAGCAGGTCGTTGCGCTGCTCGGCCGCGCGCAGCTTCTGGGCCGCCACGTCGTGCCGCTGGACGTACATCAGGCCGGCGGTGCCCCCCAGGAGCAGCGCGCAGACGACGAGGAATTTGGCGGTGGTTCGCATCATGGGAATGAGAGAGGGCACGGGGTTGGCCGTGCCCTCTGCTCGTTATCGGCTAGATCGCCCGGCGGGATGAGTCGCCGCCGCCGCCGGCTCAAGACCGCGGGAGGACCACGTTCGGGCGGAACCGTGGGAGCAAGCTCCCACGGCGTTCGAAGGCGATCCACGATTGGCCCGGTCGCCCTACCGGGTGTTGTCGGCGCCGCGCCGGCCGCCGGGGGCCCGCAGGGGCGACGTCGGCTCGTCGAGGCGCGTGTCGTCGCTCAGCGCGGGCGGCGCGGGCCGGCGCGGGCGCACGGGGGCATCACCGACCGGGGCCGGACGAGACGGCGCGGGGCGGGCCGGGGCGGCGGGGCCGGCGGGCGGGCCGGCGGGCGCGGCGCCGGGCTGCTTCACGTCGCCGGGGCGGGAGAGGTCGGCGTCCTTCCAGATCTCGCGGAGCGTCTTCTCGTCGCTCGCCAGCACCGCGATCTCCGAGTCCGGGTTCTCGGTGCCGAGGTACTGGCCGCCCTCGCTGAGGAAGTGGGTCGTCACCGACCCGTTGAGCGTGATGCGGTCGCGGATCGGGATCGCGCGGATCACCCGCCCGGCCAGCGTCACCTTCTGTAACGGCTCGACGTCAACGTACCGCTGCATCACCTCGCGCTGCTCGCCGATGTACGTCGCGAACAGGTACTGCTTCGGCCGCTTGTACGGCAGCAGCCGCGGCAGCATCTTGTCCATCGCCTGAGGCAGATACCACGGCGGCAGCGAGCGGGCGACGGGCTCGGGGTTGTGCTGCTGGGTGACGTGCGTCACGTTCAGCAGGTAATCCTCGACCCGGCGGACCGGCGGCTGGTTCGGGTCATTCTTGTCGCCGCGCACGCCGCGCTCGAGGTTGCCGGCGTCGAGCGCGAACCCGCGCTGGCGGTCGCTCGTGCCGAACTCCGCGACGTTGGTCTTCGCGCCGGTCTTGCGGTCGGTCGTGACGACGATGTTCGACCAGTCCTCGTGGGCGCGGTCGAGGCTGATGTACATCCAGTGCTCGGCGTCGACCTGCTTCTCGGTCGGCTCGAGCTTCGCCGCCGGTGCCGCGGCCGCGGCGGCCTCGGCGCCACCCTCGCGCCCCGCCGCTGCTGCTGCGGCGGCGGCGGCGGCCTTGGGATCGGTCTTGAGGATCATGCGCGTGCGGGTGCCGACGAGGATGCCCGACTCGCCGCTGCCGACCGCGCCGACGCCGCCCCGCCGCTTGATCTCGTCCGGCTGCGGGATGCCGTCGGCCAGTTCCTCGATCGAGTAGACGTAGCCGACGTCCTTGCCCTTGTGGATCAGGCGGAACCACTGCTGGGGCACGAGCGACTCGCGGAGCTTCTTCTCGGTGAAGTTCACGAACAGCGCGCGGGTCGCGAAGAGGCGCTCGTCCTGCTCCTGCTTGAGCTTCGAGCGGTCGAGCAGCTTGACCGAGTCCAGCACCTGCCGGAACGCCTCGACCGCCAGCCGCTCGGCGGGGTCGGCGTCGGCGGCGGCCTCGCCCTCGGCTTCCGCTTCCGCCTCGGCGTCGGCCTGCGCGCCCGGGCCCGCCGGCGCGGCCGGGGCCGCGGCGGCGGCCGCCGCGTCGGCCTCTGCCTTGGCGGGGTCGGCCTCACCGGGGGAGGTGAGGGAGATCAGGTAGTA
>JAUJNJ010000029.1:4539-60875 GCA_030448225.1 Phycisphaerae bacterium | reverse complement strand
CCACTGCCGCCGTAACGTCGAGCGGGCAGCAACTGCACGGCCGTCGATGTGTCGAGCACGAAGAGCAGGCACGCGAACATTCGCGGCGAGTAGTGCGGCCGGTCGTGCCTGGCCGACCGAACTCGCGCGTCGTCGTCGTCGTCGAGAGGCGAGTAACGGAAGCGGCGGATTAAACCGGGCAGATGCGACCGTCAACCCGGCCTTATCGGTGCTCTTGACAGGCCGCATCTTTTCGATATATTTCTCTTGGCACTCATTCTGGGTGTGGGGTACTCACGGGCCGCGGGCGTTTCGTCTTGCGCCGGAGCCGTGGTTTTCCTTCGATACGCCTTCTCCCGGCCGCTTCGGTGGGAGTGGGAGGTCGTGGGGGACGTGCGGGTTCTGGGGTTCAGGGGGACGGGCGGCTTGGGGAGATGTCGGTCCTTCGGGCGGGACCGGTCCAAGTCACATCACTGGGAACGGCGAAGCTGAAACGCTTGCGCCGGCCGCGCGGCCGCCGGAATCCGGCGGGCGCCGCGACCGTCGTCCGCGCACGAAGCCGCCGTCATGCATTGTCATTGGCAGACTGAACGAGCAGCGCGCGGCCCAGCCGCAGCCTGATCGGGTTGCGCTCCGCGCGCGCGCCGCAGTTCGTCCGTCGGCCGGGGTCTACGGGTGTGGGAGAGGCAGAATGGGTCATCGGGCACGCGATCGTCGGGATCTGGTTCAGGGGGCGATGAGTGGCAACGGGTCGGGGCGCACGCCGGGCGGGTCGTCGCACGCGCTGCGCGTCGCCTGCCAGCGGGTGCTGCGCACGCTGATGCCGGCCGGCGCGGCGGCGGGCGTCGCCTACGACCATTACCGCCTTGAGGGGCTGGAGAACCGCGTGCTGCTCGCGGCACAGTTCCCCGGCGGCCCCGACACGATCGGGACGCTCAACCTCTCGGGCGGGACGCTCGGCGGCGCCGACCGCATCACGATGGACCTCGCCTTCGCCGCCGACGCCGCGCCGCGGGGCGACGTCGTGAACGTGACGGGCGCCGTCACGCTCGGCGGCCTGCTGGCCCTCGACCCGACCGGCCTGTCCCACCTCCGGGCGGGCGACCGCGTCGACCTCCTGACCATCGAAGGCACCGGCGCCCTCGCCGGCGCGTTCCACACGATCACCGGGCTGGACGCGACCGACGGCCCCGACGGCCTCGACTTCGCCGTGATCCAGGGCCCGACCGGGATCTCGGTCGTCGCCACGACGCTGCCGACGGCCGACGTCACGATCGCGGCTAAGACCGACGCGGAGTTCGACGGCCTGCTGAGCTTCTTCACGGCGGGCACCGGCAGCGCGAGCGTCACGCAGGGCTCGATCCGCGGGCTGGGGCAGGTCATCGCCGGCAACATGGCGTTCGCCGCCACCGTCGGCGGGACGATGAACGTCTCGCTGCTGACCGACGCGGACGCGAGCAAGAGCGGCCGCGTCCTGCTCAACGGCGAGAGCGCGAACCTGTTCGAGATCTACGGCTCGGGGCTGTTCCACGTCGGCCGGCGCGGCGAGGAAGATTCGGGCCTGCGGCGCGCCAGCTTCGACACCACCGGCTACACGCTCGCCGCCTCGCTCGGCGGTACGGGCCAAGCGGCGACCAGCGAGATGACCGGCAAGGTCGGGCCGCTGTCGCTTGAGAAGGCCAACGCCCGGCTCAGCGAATTCGTGCTCGACGGTCAGGACGTGAGCGTCACCGCCGGCTTCGTCGCGCTGAAAGCGACCGTCGCGTTCACCGGTTCCAGCGGCACGGCGCCGGCCGGGGGCACCCCCGGGGGCCTCTCCGCCACCGCCGACTCGGTCGAGGGCAAGATCTCGTTCGCCGCCTCTTACGACACCGCAGACGCGGCGGCGGCAGCGCCGTTCGCGGCGCTCGACGCCACCGGCGGCTTCGAGTTCACCGCCCGCAGCGCCGCGCTCGATCTGCCGGGCGGGATCAAGGCGTCGGCCGTCAGCGGCTTCACGATCGGCTACGACCCCGAGGGGGACGCCACCCAGGAACTCATCAGCTTCCCAATCCTCACGATCGACCTGACCCGCTTCGGCGTCCGCGCGAGCGTCACCCCGCCCGAGGGCACCACCGAGCCCGGGCTGGTCGTCCGCCAGGACGGCTTCAAGTTCGGCAACCTCACCGCGGAACTCCGGGCCCCAGGCGACCTCGCGGACGCGACGGTCAAGTTCGGCAGGTACGTCGAGATCACCAACCCGTCGCTGTCGATCCTCAGCTACGGCTACACGGTCGGCGGGGCCAACTCGCTCAACGGCGCGGCCATCCGGGTCGGCGCCGCGGAGGCGCGCATCGGCTCGCCCTCCGGCACCTTCTACGTGGCCGCCACCGGCGTGGCGGCCACGCTGACGTTCGGCGCGGACGAGCTGCCGAGCGGTCTGGCGTTTCGCGCCACCGGTTTCAGCGCCAAGCTCGGCGAGTTCGTCTCCGTCAGCAGCGGCGTCGTCGCGTTCGACCCGACCGCGGCCGACGACAAGGAAATGCTGACGGTCGCCGAGACCGCCATCGCCACGCTCAAGCTCGGCGCGATCGAGCTCACCGGCACGGCCGGCAAGTTCGCCGTGATGGGGGACGGGACGTTCCTGGCGAAGGAGGGGTTCAGCGTCGGCTTCGGCGTGACGGCCGACGCGCTGGCGGGGATGAAGTTCCCCAGCTTCCTCAGCAGCGCCAGCGCGAGCGTCAACATCGCGTGGCCGGACTTCAACGCGGACCCCGACCGCTTCGTGATGCAGTTGTCCGCCGCCGTCACCGGCCAGCTCGGCAAGAGCAGCCCGGTCGCGCTCAGCGGCAGCATCACGAACATGACGTTCGACTCGCAGAAGATCAGGGACGGCGAGTTCCCGATCATCGGTCTGGAGAGCGCGAGCATCTCCGCCAGCGGCAACGTCTTCGGCGGCAGGCTCGACGGCACGCTGGCGCTGGGCACGGTCATCTTCGACGAGCAGGGCGAGCGGCTCGACCCCATCGTTTACACCACTGACCCCAACTCGATCGCCGACACCACCTTGTGGGCCGCCATCAGCGGCGGGTTCACGATCGCCAACAAGGCCGGCTTCAAGCTCATGGTCGGCGTCTCCGAGCTCGGCCTGCTCCAGGGCTACGTCCGGGCCGACGTCCCGATCCTGCTCGACCCGATCAGCGGCCTGACCATCGACGGGTTCCGCGGCGGCGTCACGTTCAACGCGACCGCGTTCCCCGACATCACCGACCCGATCTCGCTCCGCAGCCCGCTGTTCAGCCCGACGTCCGACCTCACCGACGAGGAGTGGCTCGAGTCGCTCCAGGCGCTGGTCGTCAACCAGAAGGGGGGCAACCCCGGCTTCCTGTTCGAGTTCGACCCCGAAGAGGTGACGCCGACCGCCTCGGCCGGGGAGTGGATGTCGGTCCTCAACACCTCCCGCTACCCTGAAATCGCGTTCGACGCCAAGCTGCTGGAAGTCGGCCACGCGATGTCCAAGAAGCTCGGCGACGTGACGGTGACGGTGCTCGACCCGACCGGGCGCGTGATCCTCGACGACCGCGGCACGCAGTTCCTCACCGAGAAGACCCGGCGCTGACGTTCAACTTCACCGAGATCGCCAGCTTCGACGCGCCTACATCGACGCGATGCCGGGCGCCGACGCGACCAAGACCGCGTCCGAGATCGCCGCGACCGACGCCGACGGCAACACCGCGACCCTCGTCGAGATCTTCGCGACTCTTCGACGTCGCGCTCGGCGGCGCGGTCGTCTCCTATTCCACGGAAGACGAAACGTGGGAGGTCGAGGTCGCCGACAACGGCTCGATCTTCGTGCTCGAGACCTGCGGCATCGCGACCGACGGCGGCACCGAGGTGATCATCGTCACCGGCGGCAACGGCACGTTCGGCCGGATGGACCAGGGTCGACGGGTGATCGAGGCCGGCGCGACGTTCTACAGCCTGTACGTCGGCAAGGAGTTCTTCAAGATCGAGGCCGACGTCATCGTCACGACCGACGGCAACTTCCTCTTCGACGGCGACGCGCACTGGCTGACCGACCCGGTCACGCTCGAGCCGAAGTTCACGCAGAGCGTGAAGGTCTACCTTCAGTCGATCAAACCTCGCCGCCGCGGCCGGCAAGGTCTTCTTGACCGACATGCCATCGTCAGCAACGTCGACCCGACCGCGGGCATACCTCCACCACGGCGTGCTGTCGTTCGGGTCGTGGACGCGGCCGGCAACACCATCACCTCCGAGGCCGATCTGGAGGCCGGCAAGGCCGACCGCTTCAGATCAAGCTCGCCGGGGTCGGCACGCAGGGCCTGGCCGTCATCGACCTCGTCGGCTTCCAGCGCCTGCGCCTCGGCGGCAAGACCGACTCCACGACCGGCGTCCAGTACGGGCAGGCGACGCTCAACATCAGCGGCTCGCAGATCACGTTCGACTACAACGCGAACATCTCGTCCGAGGGGCTGATCGCCGCCAACAGCTTCATCAAGTCGTCGGGCAGGTTCGTCCTGAACTTCGAGAACGGGTTCGACGTTCAGCGCCGCCATCCTCGAGGCCACGGCCGACCAGATCGCCCTCAAGGCCGCGGGCGTCTCCGGCGACGCCAAGGCGCAGTTCCGGTCAACACGACCGACACGCCGAAGGACGTCGTGCTGTTCGTCCCCAACGAGGGGAAACCGCACGATCAAGGTGCAGAAGGAGAGCGCGGGCCTGTTCATCGTCGGGCGCCCTCGCTCTCGTGCGCCGCCGGTGGGTTGGACCGTTTCACCAGAGATCAGGCGGGGGCGCGTCGCGCTGCAGGGAGCTTCTCCACCGACGGCTTCTCGCTGCTCGTGCTGGGCGCGCCGATCTCGCTCCCGCTCATCGGCTCGTCGCGCCTGCCGCTCCGGGCCGACCTGCTCGGTGCGATGGTGATCACCGCTGCCGGCGTCGCGGCCGCTCTCGAGCTCAACCTCCGCGACCGGGTCGGCGCGCCGACCTCGGCGAGTACTTCGACTTCGACGCCGCGATCGGCCTCTACGTCACCAGCAACCGGGCGCGGGCCCAGGAGGTCGTGGTGCCGGCGGGCATCGAGTCGTTCCTCCGCGAGTACCTGCCCGCGACGCTCAAGGCCGAGCTCGTAGCGCCGACGAGCGGCGACGGGCTGGCCGTGCCGATCGCCGCCGGCCGCCGAAGCTCGACGGCACGTACGAGCCTCGCCGGGCCGTACCTCAGCTGATGGCACAGGGCGACCTGCAGATCGCCGACACGTTCGACCTCGACGGCGACTTCCGCATCGCCTACCGCTACGACGACGCGGCGAGCAAGAACTTCTTCGAGCTCGACGCCAACGCGCAGGTCACGCTCGCCCCGCTCGGCACGGTCACCGCCACCGGCACGCCCGGATCGAGGGCACGACCGGCGACGCGACCGACCTGAACGTCTACGGCGTTCCAGCTCGCCGGCAAGCTCGAGGCCGGGCCGCCGTCGTTCGCCGCGTACGCGGGGATCGAGTTCAACACGCACGACGGGCCGAAGCAGGTCGCGCGCGGTTCTACGACCCGGTCACCCGCGCCGTCACCACGACGGCGGTCAGCGACCACGGTCGCGGGCAACACGCTCCAGATCTTCGCCGGCGGCAAGCTCCAGTGGTCCGGCGTCGATCGTCAAGGGCGGCTTCACGTTCGTGAAGAGCGGCGATCAGCTCACGATGACCGCCGACGCGGTGATCGACCTCTCCCCGCTCGCGGCGGCGTCGGTGAGCGGCAGCGTGCTGCTGACCGGCGACGGCGTGGCCGGCGTGCTCGACATCGCGGGCGACGTCGACTTCGACATCGTCCTCGATCAGCGGCGTCGCCAGCATCGAGTTCAACTCCTTCTCCGTCGCGAAGAACGTCCCCGCTTCTACGACGTCGCGGCGAAGCAGCCCTCACCACGGCGGTGCAGGCGAGCGTGCCGGCCGGCTCGCCCAGCGTCTTCGTCGGCGGCGAGATCAACCTGGGCCGGTCTTCAAGCTCAACGGCTCGGTCGAGATCGTGAACAACGCCGACAAGCTCGCGATCACGTTCGACGCCCAGCTTCGGGCCTTCTTCGGCACGATCACGTTCGACGTCGACGGCTCACGGCCGAGATCTACAAGGGCCGACGCCGGCCTCGTGCTCGACCTGGGCGTCGCCAACGCCACCTTCGGGTTCGACCCGCTGTTCGTGATCACGGCCTCGGACATCTACCTCCGCGTGAACACGCGCGGCGGCGACGACCAGCGCAGCGGCAACCTATCGCCGGCGGCACGACCGAGTTCAACGTCGGCAGCGCAAGCCCAGTCGTGCTCTTCGAGGAGATCAAGCTCGCCCAGGCTCGGCCCGCGTCACGCTCGAGTCGAGCGGCCGCTGGGACTTCTTCACGACCGTGGCCGTCGACTTCGGCGTCGCCCAGCTCGGCGGGCGCCTTCCCACTTACTCGACCGGCGAACCGTCGATCGACGTGGCCGGGGCGATCAACCTCGGCGGCGGCGGCCTGGGATCTTCGGCACCGCCGAGATCCACGCCCGCTACCTCGCGTCCAACGCCGGCGACAAGGCCGTGCTCGAGCCGGCCGACATGAAGGTCTGGGGCGGCAGCGGCAGCTTCGACGGCAAGATCATCGGCATCACGCTGTTCGGCCTCACCGCCAACTTCGCGTTCGACGGCGGCACCGGCGAGCTGACGGTCGAGGCGTCCAGATCAACCTGCTCGTCGCCACGATCAACGAGTGCGCCAAGTTCACGATCGGCTTCTTCAAGGTCCTGCCGCCGGTCTACCTCGCCGGCCTTCGCGCGCCACCCCGTACACGCTCACGAGCGGGTACTGGAAGCAGAACGCCGCCTGGACCGGCGGCGCTCCACCTCAACGTCGGCGACCGCGGCGGCTACCGCAACCTCGCCGGCACCACGACCGACGAGTTCTACTACGTCTCGCTTGCCGACGACCAGAGCGACGCCGCCGCCGGCCGCAGAACCTGAAGGTCTGGGCATGGGCCGCACCCAGGTCTACAAGAGCGTCTCGTCGCTCGTCGGCGACTTCGGGTCGGGCAGCGACTACGTCGAGGTCGCCGAGGGCGTGACCGTGCCGGTCACGTTCACCGGCGGCGACGGCGGCGACCAGATCCACCACCGCGGCACCGGCGCCGCCACGCTCACCGGCAACGGCGGCAACGACGTGATCGTCGCGCGCGCTGCTGCCGCCACGATCACCGGCGGCGACGGCGACGACCAGATCACCGGCGGCGGGGGCGCCGACACGATCACCGCCGGGCGCAGGCAACGACGTCATCCTCTGGGACGCCGGCGACGGCAGCGACGCGAGCGTCGACGCCGGCGAGGCGACCGGCGACAACGACCGGCTCGTCGTCACGTTCACGAACGAGAAGGACTACGTCACCGTCATCGACCCGGCGACCGGCCAGTTCGAGATCCAGCGCGCAACGCGTCGGCCGCGATCGTCGAGACGCTCGTCGCCGCCGGGCTTCGATGCGCGCTGCAGCTCAACGCGCCGCGGGCGGCGCCGACGAGGTCCGCGTCGGCGACCTCGCGGGCGTCGGCCTGACGAGCGTGCTGGCCGACCTCACCCGCAAGGAGGTCGGCACGCAGCGCGTCGACCGCACCGTGCACGGCGTCACCTACACGACCGAGGTCACGACCTACGCCGACGACGCCGACGCCGACGTGCTGACGATCGACGGCGGCGCGACGGCCGACACGTTTACCCTCAACACCGCGGCCGACACCGGCGACGTCGACCGCGACGCCGTCACGGCCAACGAGCAGTTGCTCAACGTCGTGCGCGTCGGCACGGGCCTCTACACCGTCACGGTCGTCAACGCGAAGCGCGCCAGCGGCGACACGGTGGCGGTGCTCGCCAAGGCCGGCGCCGACTCGCTCAGCGCCACGGCCGTCGCGGCCGACGTCGCGGCGCTGAGGCTCTTCGGCGACGACGGCAACGACACGATCGTCGGCTCGCCCTACAACGACCACCTCGACGGCGGAATCGGCGACGACACCTACACCGGCGGCCGCGGCACCGACACGTTCGCCGACGCCGGCGGCAGCGACACGCTCGTCGAGTCGCGCGACGCCGACATGACGCTCACGGCCGGCGCGCTCGTCACCGGCACGTCGACCGACCCCCGCGGCGTCTACGCCGCCGCCGCCGAGTTCGAGCTGCTCGATGGCATCTTCCAGCGGGCCTCCCTCACCGGCGGGGCGGGCGCCAACACGATCGTGGTCGGCGACGACGACGGCACGATCCGCCACGGCACGACCGACAAGGCCGTCAGCACCGACTGGATCCCGCTCGTCGACCTCGACGGCAAGGCCGGCGGCGACGGGTACGTCGCCTGGTCGGACTCCGGCGCCGACGCGATCGTCAACGTGATGGAGTCGGGCACGACGTCCCAGGGCACCGACAAGCTCACCGTGCACGGCACGGCCGGCGGCGACCAGTTCCTCCTGCGGTCCAACTTCGTCGGCGTCCTGTCCGGCGGCATCGCCGGAGCGGGCTACGCGGTTGCCGAGCGCGTGAACTTCAACGGCGCGGCGGTCGAGGGCGGCCTGACCGTCAACGGCCGCGGCGGCGACGACGCCTACGCGATCGACGACACCGGCGTGGCCACCACCGTCGACGGCGGCGCGGGCGACGACACGTTCCAGGTCGGCCAGATGTTCGAGGCCGACCGCCGCCCGCCGCACGTCGCGACGGCCGACGCGACCGACACCACGCTGACCACCGTCGGCTACGTCACCGTCGGCAACTCCCACGCGCTCACCGCCCACGGCGGCGAGGGTAAGGACAACTTCACCGTCTTCCGCAACACCGCCGGCCTCACGCTCAACGGCGACGGCGGCTCCGACACGTTCACCGTCCGCGCGTTCGCGCTGGCCGGCAGCGGCGGCGCGGCCCCCGACCTCACCTCCGTCAACGGCGGCGCCGGCGACGACAACGTCACCTACGCCGAGAACGCCAACCTCGACATCGACGGCGGCGCCGGCTTCGACCTCCTGCGGGCCCTGGGCACCGAGTTCGCCGATCACTTCGTCGTCACCGGCGACGGCATCTTCGGCGCGGGCCTCCGCGTCACGTACGACGGCGTCGAGTCGATCGAGCTCCACGGCGGCGACGGCGACGACCAGGTCTACGTCCTGGGCACCAACGAGTCGGTCAAGACCGTGATCTACGGCGGTGCGGGTAGCGATGGGTTCTTCGTCGGCGCGATCGACGAGTTGCGCCGCGACGACGAGGCGTACGCCGACTTCATCGACCTGCCCCGCACGCTGACGCGGATCGCCGGCCCGGTGTTCCTCGACGGCGGCGCCGGCGATCCCACCGTGTTCAGCATCCCGGCCCCGGTCATGTACCGCGGCGAGACCGACATTGCCGACGGCGGCCACGCCAGCGACGGCAACCAGCAGTCGGAGGAGCAGGCCGGCGACGTGGACGTGATCGACGTGCTGGACATGGACGCGACCGCGGACGACACCGGCAAGCTCACGGCCACGAACCTCTCCGGCCTCGGCATGGGCGGCGACCTCCTCCAGGAGCCCGAGCCCGGCGTGCTCGAGACCGTGCCCGGCGGCATCAGCTACGCCAAGACCGAGATCCTCGACGTGCACCTCGGCTCCGGTAACGAAGCGCTGGCGGTGCAGAGCGTCGCGGCGGCGGCGGTCACGGTCCTCCGCGGCAACGGCGGCAGCGACAGCTTCGTCGTCACCGCCGGCCCCGCCGCGGGCGCGCTGCTGATCATTCACGGCGACGCCGCCGCGGGCGGCACGATCCGCGGCGACGCCGGGGACGTACCATCGACGCCAGCACGGCCACGATCGGCGCGACCTACTACGGCGGCGCCCGGGCGCGACGCGATCACCGGCGGCAGCGCCGACGACCGCATCGCCGGCGGCAGCGGCAACGACGCGCTCGCCGGCGGCGCGGGCAACGACCTGCTCTGGGGCGACAGCGGCCTCGACGTCGACCGCACTGCACCCGCGTGACGACCGTCGTCACGAGCGGCAAGCCCGGCGGGACGACTTCGCCGCGGCGGGCGACGACACGATCGACGCCGGCGCTGGCCGCGACATCGCGTTCGGCGACCACGGCGAAATCACGCAGGTCGGCGGCGCGGCGAACGTGCTCGCCCGTCCGGCGCCGTGGCCCTCGCGGCCACGACGTCGCACGGCGTGGGCGGCGGCGACACGATCACCGCCGGCGGCGCGGGCGAGAACCTCCTGTTCGGCGGCACCGGCCGCCGACCGCGCGACTGCGGCGACGACGCGACGGCACTCGGCGACAACGCCACCGTCAGGCCTCAACGCCGACGGCGCGTTCGACCGCGTCGACGTGCTCGTCACGAACGTCGGGGCGCGGATTCGCTCGCAGGCGGCGCGGGCAACGACCTGATCCTCGGCCAGGCCGGCGGCGACTCGATCGCCGGCGGCGAGGGCAACGACGTCGTGATCGGCGACAACGCCACCGTCCGCCGCGCCGGGCCCGCGGCTCCTCGAGCACGACCTGCGCCAGCGCTTCGGCCTCTGGACCGGCGGCGCGCTCTACGACTCGGCCGGCAACATCCGCACGGCCGAACTCGGCCTCAGCGCCACGTTCGCCGACCAGCTCGGCGTGGCGCGCCTGTCGGTCACGCTGCTCGGCACGACGCCGCCACGCCGAGCGACAACCGCTGGGGCAACGACACCGCCGCCGGCGACGCCGGCAACGACGTGGTCTTCGGCCAACTCGGCGACGACACGCTCGCCGGCGGGACGGGCGACGACTACGTCGAGGGCAACGGCGGCAACGACTCGATCCGCGGCGGCCTCGGCCAGGACGACCTCGTCGGCGGCAGCAGCGACCACGCTTCGGCCTCGACGACGCCCGGCCAGCGCGCCGACGGCCGCGACGAGATCTTCGGCGGCGACGGCTCCAAGACCGGCCGCGACGAAGCCGGCGACCTTACCACCGGCGGGCATGCCAACGACGCCGACACGATCCTCGGCGACAACGGCAACATTTCGAAGGTCGTCAACGCCACGACAGGCGCGTTCGTCACCTACAACTACGACAACTACGCCGGCACCGCGGGTCAACCCGCGTGGTCGAACTGCTCGACTACACCCCGGGCGTGGCCGGCCCGGCCGACCTCGGCGGCATCGACCGCGTCCACGGCGAGGACGGCGACGATGGCGTCTGGGGCATGACCGGCAACGACGTGCTCTTCGGCGGCGGCAACGATGACGACCTGATCGGCGGCGCCAACGCCGACTGGATCAGCGGCGGCGCGACGCCGACGGCATCCTCGGCGACGACGGCCGCATCCTCACCAGCCGCAACGGCACCGCCGAACCGCTCCACGGCGTGGCGAAGCTGACGACGCTCAACGAGACGATCAAGACCGGCGGCGGCGCAGCAGACGGCGACGATCAACCTGAAGGACAAGCTGAAGAAGTCGGTGGTCCTCACGCCGTTCGGGCTGGGCGGCAACGACATCGTCTACGGCGGCGTCGGCGACGACGCGATCCACGGCGGGGCGGGCGACGACGCGCCGAGCGCGCCGAGGCCCTGCCCGGCTTCTACACCGCCGCCCTGTCAGCGCCGTGCCGATGAACCCCGGCAACGCGTTGCAGTACGGCGGCCCCGGAAGTCCCCGGCGAGTTCGCCGCCTACGACGAACGCGCGCGCAGAAGATCGAAGGGTTCTTCCTCAACTTCGACAAGGCCGAGGCCGACGGCAATGACGCGATCTTCGGCGACGACGGCAACGACTGGGCCGTCGGCGGCACCGATCAGGGACCACCTCTACGGCGGCCTCGGCGACGACCTGCTGAACGCGGACGACAACCTCGACACCACCAACGGCACGAACGACGCCGCCGACACCGGCGCGCTCCCGACGCCGGACGTCGCGTTCGGCGGCGGCGGCCGCGACGTGTTGATCGGCAACAGCAAGGACGACCGGCTGATCGACTGGGTCGGTGAGTTCAACAGCTACATCGTGCCGTTCTCGCCGTTCGGGCTCAACACGGTCAGCCGCGTGCTCTCGCCGGATCTGCCGGGCTACCTCCTGAAGCTCGCCGCAAGCGACGGGCTGGACCTGACGCGCACCGAGCCGACGGGCGAACTCGGGATCGTCCTGCAGAAGGACGCGGCTGGCAGACGCAGACCGGCGCGCTGACCCCCAACCCGGCAGCGGCAGCGTCAAGGAAGTAGCGCGGCAGGAACGCGAAGTTTGCATCGGGACCAACCGTGCGAGACCCCCGGGAGCGTTGCTCCCGGGGGTCTTTGTTCACCGCACGGTCACCGCTTTCGTTAGTCGTTTTAGCCGCCTCCGTTTCCCTCTGGCGGTGGGCGTCAGTGTGGGCAGCCGAACTCGTTTTAAGATTCCCGTCGCGGGGCACGCATCGGGGATCCAGGTAAATGTTGTGTCGCCGTGCGCGTCGCGGCCCCCCCCGATGCGGGCGCGTCGGCGGCAGCGGTCCGTGGGGTCGCCCCCGTCCCGCGCACGTCTCGCACGTGTGCCGCGGACGCCGGGGGCGCGGAGCAGGGGAAATCATGTCGTCGTCTTCGTCGTCCCGTCCGTCGTGGAACCGTCGTCCCCTGCGCCCCGGTCCGCCGCGGCCGCCCGGTCCTCCGCCACTGCGCGGCTGCGGCGCTCCCGCGGTCCTCGCCGTCGCCGCGCTCGCCGCCGCCGGGCCTGATGTCCGCCGCAGAGGTGGCGGGCCTGACGACCCTCGGCTTCACCGACGCCGCCCACACGGCGAGCAATGGGGTCCAGTATTCTGTGGTCGACTTCGCGAACGCCGCCGGCTACGCCGCGGGGGAATCCACCCGCTACGCCGGCACGACCCATTTCGGCACCACCGCCTGGCTCTCGTTCCGACTCACATCGGCCCGCATCGGGGTTTTCTGAAGTGCCGTAGGAACGTACCACGCCGAGGCCCGGCCGCAAGGCGATGTCGGCTTGGGGCGATTTGGCGGCACGTTGCGGATCGCTGAGTCCAGCTCAGGTGACGTCCTGTTCGAGCGACGTACGGAAACTGTCAGGTGGGCGGGTCTAGCGATCGATGCGCGAGACGGCGACGTCCCTGCGCTGGTGCTGCTCTTGTCGTTCGGGCTCGACGACCCGGGGCGGCGGCGGAGGCCGCGACCAGTTAGGCGGGGACGGAGGAAGCCCGGGTGACGGCGTGGCGTGGCAGGCGGTGCTGTGGGCGCCGGTTCGATTGCGGCCGTGGGCCACTGGCAAACGTGGCCGAGCCGGCGGCATCGGCGTTGATGGGCGCGCTTGTTGTCCCGCGCTTCGACGGTGCAGGCACGGACTTCGCCCCACACATTCCCGATCCACGCAACATGAGTCCCGACGCATCTAGAAACATGCGTCAGTGTTGACGCTGACGCCTCCGCGGCGGCATAATGACGGTGCGGGTCGCGTCGCGGTCGGCTTCTCCAGCCGCCCGACGGTTGGGCTGACACCGGCCTTGTGACGCGTCGTCGAGCCATGAACTTCGAGCCGCCGGTTGTGCGTAGGCCGCCGCCACCGCTTACCCGCCGTTCGCCGCTCCGCCGGTCTCCGTCGCCCCCGGCTCCTTGTCGTCCTTCGCGTGGTGTTTCAGGGCCGGCTTCTTCCCCGGCTGCGGCGTCTCCGCCGCATCCGGGACGGCCGCCTCGCCGCGGTTCTTCTTCTCCTGCTGAACGGTCTTGTCGTGCGCAACGTTGCGTGAGTCGGGCATACAGGCTCTCCCTATGGATGACGATCTTACCGCTCGACCGAGCGGCAACGAATCGTAGGCATGCCCGGGTGGGTCAAAGGGAGGAGGGATAAGCGGATGTGCAACAGGGGACGGACGGCGGGGGTTTGGTCGAAGCGGCATCGAGTCGCGTTGAGCAGCGATATCGGGACGCCGCCGACCTGTTCAGCGGCAGCGGGGACCCTGCTCCAGCCGCGTGCTGGTCGGCCGCCACCTCCTGCGCGCGTGTCGTAGCTGCTGGCGCCACGCATGCCATGGCCGCCACCAGTGCCAGTAACCGTCGCATCATCTGAATCCGTTGTCCTATCCCGCGCGCGTGCTGCGAGTCGGCCAACTACCGGCGTGCGACTGGTCGAAGCCGACCGCCATGCTCCCGACGAAGCGGCGACAGGCGGCTCGGCGGATAAATCCGCGGCCGTGTCATGATCATAGGTGCGGCGGCGAAGGCGGCGGAGAACAGGCCCCGCCTTTAAGTGGACGCGGCTGGACCACGCCCCCGGACCGCAACCCGTCAATGGTAAGCGGGTCGCGGGGCACGCGGTCGCGTCGCGTCGCGAAGCGTTCGGCCACAAGTGAACGCCACCGCAACAAAGGGATGATTCTTTACGCGGCAAACCCACAACGGTGCAAGCGCATAGCGCTGCCCGATCTTCCGGATCCGCCTTGACGTCTGCAATGGCGTATCGGAACACCGTCGGCTGCGACGAACATCCTAGCACGGGTGGCGACGTTGCGCACCGGCCTTCCCTCGGGGGCGAGGCGTCTGCGTCGGAGGTTTTCCTTGGCGGCGGCGGCGGCGGCGACGACGAAGACCTTCATCGCCGCGGATCGGCCCAACGTGAGGCGACCCGAGTCGTCGAGCCGCAACACAACCGCGTCTCCCAACGCATCCACCTTCTCAACGACGACGCCCACGCCGGGCGTCAGGCCGCGTTCGGTGGCGTAGGCGAGGAACGCCGCATCCTGATCGGTGATGCGGGCGACGACCATCGCATTGCCAGGCGGCAGCCTCCGCCAGTGCGACGACCGCACGCCGCTCCAGCTTGCCGCTCGCCGTCGGGATCGGATCGCCGTGCGGGTCGTACGTGGGCCGCCCGAGATACTCGTCGATGCGCTCGACGAGCCGGTCTGACAGGGCATGTTCCAACCGTTCGGCCTCGTCATGAACGTCCGACCAATCGAGGCTTAGCACCTTGACCAGAAACAGCTCGACGAGGCGGTGACGCCGCAGAACGTGCAACGCCAGCTTCTCGCCCGCCGGCGTCAGCCGGACGCCTTGCCGCAGTTCGTACGATACCAGTTCGGATTCCGCCAACGCTTTCATCATTGTCGTGGCTGTGCCGGGTACCACGTTCAAGCTGGCTGCCACCTGCCCCACCAGCACCCGTTCCTTCGGGCCCAGACGCTGCTGGAGCGTGTAGATGCGCTTGATGTAGTCTTCGACCGTGCTGCTGGCCATCTCCGCTCCCGCTGTAACTGCTCCGGCGAAATTGTACCCGCCAGCGCGCCTTGACACGTTTGAATCGTCAGCTAAACTATTTTGACCATTCAAAGTTACGCGGCCGTGTAGTCAAAAGGAGATGAGCGTGGGTAAAGGCCTCTTGGTGTTTTTCGGGGCGTGCGGCAGTCCAGTTGCTCGCGTCGTCCGGCGTGGCGCATGGGCAGGAGCTAGGCGACCCGCCAGTAGCCGGCCCACCCTCGGTCTCGCCGCCCGACGCGCCCCGCGCCGGCGGCCGACAAGAGCGGTTTTAGTTTGTTCAACCCGACGCCGCGCGACCTGATGCGCGAGATGAGCACCGACCGCCCCGACACGACCGAAAGCCCGTACACGGTCGACGCGGGCACTTCCAGTTCGAGCTCAGCCTCGTCGACTACGCCTACAACGACGACCGCGGCGTTCAGTCCGATACGCTGTCGATCCTGCCGTCCAACATCAAGGTCGGCCTGCTCAACGACGTGGACGTCCAGTTCGTCTTCACGCCGTACGTCCGCGAGGAGGCCGAGGCGGACGGTGGGGAAGACTCCGAAGCAGGCTTCAGTGACGACACGCAGATCCGGTTGAAGATCAACCTCTGGGGGAACGACGGCCCGCACCCGACGTTCGGCGACACCGCCTTCGCCGTCATGCCCTTCATCAAGTTCCCGACCGGCTCCGGCGACCTGAGCAACGACCGCCTCGAAGGCGGCGTGATCCTGCCGCTTGCCATCGCGCTGCCTGGGGAGTTCGGGCTGGGCCTCATGGCCGAGGTGGACCTCGTCTACAACGAGGCCGAGGGCGACTACGGCATCGACTTCGTGCATACCGCGACCATCGGCCATGCCATCCCCGGCATCGACAACCTCGGCGGCTACGTCGAGTACATCGGGATCGCGCCCCGCGACACCGGCGGCACGTATCAGGCGATCGCCAGCGGCGGCCTCACCTACGCCTTGACCGACGACTGGGTGCTGGATTTTGGCGGGAGCGTCGGCATCTCCGACAGCGCCGACGACTTCGGCGTCTTCGTCGGCACGTCGTTCCGATTCTGACCCGACCCGCCCGCGCGATCGCGAGCGAGCCACTGACTTTCCACAAGGAGACTTCCGATGCAGCGTTCATTCCCAAACCGCGCCCGCCGTTCCTTCCTCGGCGGCGTCGCCGCCTGTTTGGCCGGGCTCGTGCTCGGGGCGTCGGCGAGGACGGCGCAGGCCGAGCCGAGGCGTTACCCCTACCAGGTGACCACGACGGTCGGCATGGTGAACGACATCGTGAAAAACGTCGCCGGCGACAAGGCGAACGTGAGGGCGATCATGGGCACGGGCGTCGACCCGCACCTCTACAAGCCCACCCGCGACGACGTGTCGGCGATGATGCGCGCCGACGTCGTCTTCTACAGCGGTCTGCTGCTGGAAGGGAAGATGAGCGACACGCTCATCAAGGTGGCCCGCAACAAGCCGGTCTACGCCGTCACCGAGTTAATCGAGGAGAAGTACCTGCTGGAGCCGGAGGACTTCGCCGGCCACTACGACCCGCACGTCTGGATGGACGCCAGCGCCTGGGCCAAGTGCGTCGAGGTGACCGGCAAGCTGCTCGGCGAGTTCGACCCGAAGAACGCCGAGTTGTACCGCAAGAACGCCACCGCCTACGCCGCGCAGTGCGCGAAGCTGCACGCGTACGCGAAGAAGTCGGCGGCCAGCATCCCGGAGGGCAGCCGGGTGCTCATCACCTCGCACGACGCGTTCAACTACTTCGGCCGGGCGTACGGCCTGAACGTCATGGGCGTGCAGGGCCTCAGCACCGAGTCCGAAGCCGGCCTGCAACGGGTCAACGAGTTGGTCGATTTCATCGTCAAGAACAAGGTCAGGGCCGTCTTCGTCGAGAGCAGCGTGTCGCCCAAGAACATCCAGGCGCTGATCGAGGGTGCCAGGGGACGCGGTCATGACGTCAAGATCGGCGGGGAACTGTTCTCCGACGCGATGGGCGCCGACGGCACGTACGAGGGGACGTACGTCGGCATGATCGACCACAACATCACGCTCGTCACGCGCGCCCTGGGCGGCGAGGCACCCGAGCGTGGGATGCAGGGGAAGCTGACCCATGGGAAGTAGCAACGCACATGATCCGTTCGTGGGCGTGGATGCTGCGCGTGGCGAAGCGATATCGGTGGGCATGGCCGGAGCCATAAGGGGGGCGCCCGCCGCGCGGGCGACGGGCTTCGAGCACGACCCGGATTCCCCGCTGTCGATCCACGACATGACCGTTGCCTATCACACCAAGCCCGTGGTGTGGGACGTAGACCTTGACGTCCCGGCGGGCCAACTGGGCGGGGTCGTCGGGCCCCACGGCGCCGGCACGTGCCCGCGGATCAGGGGCGTGATGGGCCTGATCGCGCGGGCCTCGGGCGACGTGCCGCGTGTTCGGCAAGCCTTTCAGAGGCAGCGTCGACGGGTCGGGTACGTGCCGCAGCGCGAGAGCGTGGATTGGGACTTCCCCGTCAGCGCTCGACGTCGTCGCCATGGGCACGTACGGCACGATCGGCTGGTGCCTCCCGGTGCTGCGCCGGCACCGCGAGCGGGCCCTGTCGGCGATGGACCGTGTCGGTATCGCCGATCTGGCCCTCGTCAGATCAGCCAGCTTTCCGGCGGCCAGCAGCAGCGGACGTTCCTCGCCCGGGCACTGGTGCAGGAGGCAGACCTGTACCTGATGGACGAGCCGTTCGCCGCCGTCGATGCCGCCACCGAGAAGGCCATCGTGCGCCTGCTGCAAGACCTCCGCGCGCGCGGAAGACGTGCCTGGTGGTTCACCACGACCTGCAGACCGTCGCGGAGTATTTCGATTACGTGCTCCTCATCAACATGCGCGTGGTCGCGTTCGGCCCGACCGCGGAGGTGTTCACGAAGGACAACCTGCACAAGACCTACGGCGGCAAGCTCACCCTGCTCGACGAGGCCGCCGAGGCGGCGAAGCAATCGATGCGATGAGCAATACCGAAGGCGGCACGCGACAAGTAAGTGTGAAGGAAGACGGCTCGCGCTCTCGTTGGAGGCTGCACCAGCGACCCGCGGCCATTCACCGGAACGGGGTTTTGCCGATCGACCGCGGCGTGCCCTGTCGAATGTTCCGTCCCTGAATTGAGCATGCCATGGCTTCGCGACACCGGGTGAAACCTAACGTCAAAACGCCGAAGAAGAGAAACGTCGCGGCGAAGGAGGGCCCACGGTGGCCCGCCATTTCGGTCTGTGCGTTCGGGCTGGTCGCCTTGGTCCTGCTCGTCAAGCTCTGGAGTTCGGACGCGGGCGGCTCGAGCCTCGGCCATTCGCACGGGAGCGAGCCGGACCTGCACGCGGCCCACTCGCACGCGCAGGGCCGCGACGGGCCCGCGGGAGTCGGACGGTTCCGCCTCGGAGACCCACAGCGGTTCGGCGGCGGCCGTACGCGGGGCGCACGAACCGCTCGCGGGCGGCACGATCACCGACCGCCGCGTCGCGTGGCCGACCGCCGACCAGTGGCTGCGCGTCGTCACGCTGCGCGATTCCAACACGCGCGTCGTGGTGCTGGGGACGACGCTGCTGGGCGTCGCCGCCGGCGTGGTGGGCAGCTTCACGCTCTTGCGCAAGCGGGCAGCTGATGGGCGACGCGGCTCAGCCACGCGACGCTGCCGGGGATCGGATTGGCCTTCATGATCGCGTCGGCCGCGGGCGGGTCGGGCAAGTCGCTGCCGATCCTGCTCGCCGGCGCGACGGTCACGGGCGCGCGGGCCTCGGTGCGGTGCTGCTCATCCGGAACCTCACGCGGCTGAAGGAGGATACCGCCCTGGGCATCGTGCTCAGCGTCTTCTTCGGCGCGGGCGTCGCGGTGCTGGGCGTCGCGCAGCGGACCAGGCAGGGGCACGCGGCCGGGCTCGAATCGTTCATCTACGGCAAGACCGCCTCGATGGTCGCCGACGACGCGATGCTGATCGCCGTCGCGGCGGCCTTCGTCATCGCCGGCTGCGCGCTGCTGTTCAAGGAGTTCCGGCTGCTCTGCTTCGACGCCGGGTACGCCGCCAGCCAGGGCTGGCCGACCGTCTGGCTCGACGTGGCGATGATGACGCTCGTCGTCGTCGTCACCGTGGTCGGCCTGCGGGCCGTGGGCCTGATTTTGATCATCGCGTTGCTCATCATCCCCGCCGCCGCGGCGCGGTTCTGGACCGAACGGCTTTCGACGATGATGTGGATCGCGGCGGCGGCCGGCGGGTCAGCGGGATCGTCGCCGCCGCCGCCAGCGCCATCCTGCCGAACCTACCATCGGGCGATGATCGTGATCGTCGCGGGCCTGGTGTTCCTGCTCAGCATGACGTTCGGCCGGGCCCGCGGCGTGCTCGTCCGCCTGCGCGGCGGCAGCGCTCAACCGCCGCGTGCGCCGCCAACACCTGCTGCGGGCGATGTACGAGTCGAACGAGACGGAACCGATGCCGCTCGATCACGAAGCCGACCTGTCCGGGCGGTCGATCCGGTTCGAAACGCTGCTGCGGGCGAGGTCCTGGTCGGCGCGTCAGCTGCGCTACGAGATCAAACGCGCCCACGATGACGGCCTCGTCGAGTACGGGCCGGAATCGCGGCACGCGCGTTTAACGCCGGACGGCTACGCCTTGGCGACCCGGGTCGTCCGCAACCATCGGCTCTGGGAAATGTATCTCATCACGCACGCCGACATCGCCGCCAGCCACGTCGACCGCGACGCCGACGCGATCGAGCACGTGCTCGGTTCGGACATGGTTCGCACCCTCGAAACGGTGCTCGCCGACAACCAGCGGCAGCTTGCCGCCACTCCCGCGGCTGGTGAGTCCGCGCACGCGTTGAACAGCCCCAGGCCAACACGCGGGGCGACCGGAGACGAGATCATGATTGACCGAGTGGCCGACAGCCTGCGTCACTTCGAGTGGTCGCTCGACGGCTGGATCATTGTTGCGGGCGTGCTGTGCGCGGTCGCCAGCGCGCTGCTCGGGCCGTTCCTGGTGCTGCGCCGCATGAGCATGATGGGCGACGCGATCAGCCACGCCGTGCTGCCGCTGGCCGTCGCGTTCATCCTCACCGACAGCCGGGCGAGCCTGCCGATGTTCGTCGGCGCCGCGGTCGTCGGCGTGCTGACGGCCGTGTTCACCGAATGGGTGCGCGGCTTCGGCAAGGTGGACGAAGGCGCGAGCATGGGCGTCGTCTTCACGGTGCTGTTCGCCATCGGTCTGGTGATGGTCGTGCAGGCGGCCGACAGCGTCGACCTCGACCCGGGCTGCGTGCTGTACGGCGCGATCGAGATGACCCGCTCGACGCGGTGACGGTCGCCGGCGTCGACGTCCCGCGCGTCGTCGTCACCCTGGGCAGCGTCTGCGTGCTCAACCTCGCGTGCGTGGCGGCTGTTCTACAAGGAGTTGAAGATCAGCTCGTTCGACCCGGCGCTGGCGACCGCGCTCGGCATCCGCGCGAACGTGATGCACTACCTGCTGATGACGCTCGTCGCGGTCACGGCGGTGGCGTCGTTCGAGAGCGTCGGGAACATCCTCGTCGTCGCGATGCTGGTCGTCCCTGCGGCGGCCGCGTACCTGCTCACGAATCGCCTGCTGGTGATGATCGTGCTGTCGGTCGTCATCGGCGCGCTGTCGGGCGTGTTCGGCCACCTCGGCGCGATCGCGGTGCCGGCGGCGTTCGGCTACCAGAGCACGAATACGGCAGGGATGATGGCCGTCGCCGCGGGAGTGTTGTTTGTCTTGGCTGGGATCGCCAGTCCCAAGTACGGCATCGTCGCCGCCGCGCGACGGCGACGCGTGCCGGGCCGGGAGGTGCAGCCTGCCCGACGATGAGGCGATCACGCCGGATAGCGACCTCGAAATTCTCCGTCCGAACCAAGACACGGTCACTACGACCGGCCGCGTCGAGGGCGGCCGCTCGTTCCCGCGAGCCCGCCTAAAACACGGGGTGGGCTCGAGAGTCACTCTTCGTTGATACCCTGCCGGCGGCACCGTCACGCAGGCGAGGTGGCGCGGCTGAGAGACCTCGCCGGCCGGCTGATGGAGGCGAGGCGCCGGCGGAAGACGAGGCGAGCCCCGGGACTGGGGGAATTGACGTTGAAGTGCGTCCCGGCGAGGCGCGCGGCGGTCAAGGCCGGCGGTCCGCAGCGCGACGCGAGTGACCGCCGTCCTCCGTCTGGTGACGAGGCGATCCCATGCCGGGCCGGCGCGCGGATCGTTCTCATTCGGGCGGCGATGTCCGCCGGGTCGCATCCCCGCCGGCCCGCTTCTCCCTGAGCTTCACGACCGCCTCGGCCACCTGGTCCGGCGTCGCGAGCCGGCCGAACACGAGGTCGAACCCCGCGGTGATCGCTGCCATGACGGTCGGGGCCCGCTCGTCGGGGACCAGCGCGACCGCCGGGACCGCCCGCCCGCGGCGGTGCGAGAGCCAGCGCAGCAGCCCGACGGCGTCGCCGATGGCGACGGTCACCGCGTCTACGCAGACGATGACGGCGTCGCACCGCTCGGCATAGCCGACCACCAGCGCGTCGCCCGTCGTTGGCACGGACAAGACTTCAAGGCCGCGCCGCAGCAGCGCGTCGCGCAAGCCCGCCCGCAGCGCCTCCTCGGCCGCCGTCAATAGGACGCAACCCCCGGGTGCAGCCTCTCCGTCTTCCGCCGCCATCGTGATTCGCTCGCGAGTGAACCAGAGCACAGCCCCGCCTACCCTCTACCAGTAACGCCTCGGGAAGGCGATCAGATTGGGGACGCCAGACGTGCCGTGGCGAGCGCGAAGAGCTTCGCCGGCGTGGGTGAGACCTGGTGGGCCGAGGGTCGGCGCGCTTCGCGGTGATCCTGGCTGAACTTCCACCGGACGAGGGGGAGCATGACTCGCACGGCCGCCGTGAAAGTACCCGGGCGAAGCAAGACCGGGCGAATGGCGTGAGTGACGAGTATGCGTCGGGCACCGTCCACAGAGCGACCGTGTTGACGTGAGACGGTCAGGGACGCTCGACCCGGTCGAGCAGCTCGTCCGAGCTCGGCGGCTTGACGCACACGGCGTCCACGCCGAGTGCGCGCCTCGCCGGTCAGGCGGTGTCACTCGCGCCGGTGGCCTTTGCGACTCGACCATTTCTGCCCTGCGGCGCGTGCCGGGACGAGCTTGGCGCGGGCGGGCGTGAAGGGGAGCGAGGCAGCGTCGCTGGCGACAAACGATGCCCCGCACCTAGCGAAGGGGGCGAGCGTGGGTAGTTTCACGGCTGGCGACGTGCTAGAACAACCCGCGACCCCTTTTCGCCGAGGGGGGTGGAGTGGAACGGTACCTCGATCCCATACCTGCGGAGCACGGATGAAGGCCATTGCGACGTTACTCTTGCTTCCAGTCCTGATGTGTCACACGCTCACCGCCGGGGCGGGGCCGGTGGACGGCGGTAAGCTCGACCGGATCACGGGGCGAAGGGGACGCTGAACGAGGAGGAGAAGGTCTACAAGGTCACGTTCCCGCGCGACGACGTGAAGGTGACGGTGGACGGGGTGCGGATGCCGCCGTTCATGGGCCTGAGCTCGTGGGCCGCGTTCAAGCAGGGCATGACCGACGGGCAGGCGATGGTCATGGGGGACGTCGTGCTGTTCGAGGACGAGGTGAACCCGGCCATGTCTGCCGCCCTCGACAGCGGGCTGGCCGTCACCGCCCTGCACAACCACTTCTTCTACGACGAGCCGAAGGTCTACTTCATGCATATCGGCGGCGAGGGCACGGCCGAGCAGCTGGCCGCGGGCGTGCGGAAGGTGCTCGACCGGGTGAGGGAGGTGCGATCGCAGTCGCCGCAGCCCGCCCAGACGTTTGGCAAGATGCCGCTGGCCGAGAAGAGCAGCGTCACCGCCGCCCCGCTGGCGGAGATCCTCGGGGCAAAGGCGACCGAGAAGGACGGGATGGTGAAGTTCACCATCGGCCGCACCACGAAGATGCCGTGCGGGTGCGAGGTCGGGAGGATGGGGGTGAACACGTGGGCGGCGTTCTACGGCACCGACGACCACGCCTTCGTGGACGGCGACTTCGCCACGCTCGAGGGCGAGCTACAGCCCGTGCTCAAGGCACTGCGGAAGCACGGAATCAACGTCGTCGCCATCCACAACCACATGGAGGGCGAGAACCCGAAGGTGATCTTCCTTCACTACTGGGGCATCGGGCCGACCGCCGAACTGGCAAGGGCGTGAAGGCGGCACTGGACGCCCAGAAGTCAGTTGGCGGCGACAATGCTGGTGCCCACGACCCGACGCAACAGAAGAAGTAGCACGTACCTTCGGGAGACGAACGGGGACGGCCACGGCGAGTGCCGTGACCGGCCCCGCTCCGACGAGCATCCGGCTACGTCTTGACCGGACAGCAGCAGGATGGAATCCGCTCGCCCGTGATCGGACAGGTGATCGTCTCTGTCGCCTGTGCGGGCTGGCGGGTCTTGGCCTCGGTCTTCTGGGTGTTCGGCACGGTCGACTGGCTCGTCGTCGGCACCCACGAGAGTGCGAGCAACACGGGCAGGGTCACGGAAATCATCGGGAGAACTCCCTGACGCCCTCTGGGTACTGGACGTGACGTACGGGAGGGCAGGCCGCTACGTCATTGGCGTCTCGTCGGTCTCACCGGCCGACCGCTTTCATGGCAGCAATGATGGCCTCGACCCCTTGGCTGCGCTGGCCCGGTCACGGTAGACGCGGCAGCAGTCGGCCCCGCCCGAAGGAGACGTGCCCGCCACGTCCCGGCCGTCCACGAGGATCGTCGGCGAGCCGTACCGCAGCGCGTAGGCGGGACTGGACTTGCACCGTCGATCCCACTCCCGCCAGACGGGCGGCAGCCCAAGGTCGGCGGGCACGGCGAAGCTGCTCCCGAGCGTCGGCGACGTGGTCTGCCTTGAGCGTCTACGGGCCGTACCGTGGTACGGAGTCAAGCAGGTCCAGTCGCACAGGCACGAGCGAAAAAGCTGTTGAGCCGTGCCGGTTCACCCGGCGTACAATGGTTGTCCGTATGTCGTCCCGATCCCTCACCAAGCTGCTTGCCCTGCTGGTCTGCCTGTCCGTGGCGGCACCGGCGATGGGCCGGGGTAACTACCGGTGCAAGGACGGGACGCCGTGCCCGATGACGGCGACGGTGACGGCCGCAGCCTCACCCGATCAGTCGTACACGTGCTGCCCGCCTCAGCCCTGCGAGCACGCGCCGCTGCCCGCTCCCGACCCGGCGCAGTGCGTGCTGGACACGGCCACGCCGCTCACGTTCATCGAACACCGTGCGGCCACCGACCTGACGCGCTCGCCGGTCTTTGCTCTGGCACCGGTGCCCACCACGACGGTGCAGACGCCCGAACCCAAGTGGGTCGTCGCACCGGCCGAGGACATCCTGCCCGCCTCCCTATCGCCGAAGCTGAGGCATGCGCCACGTGCCCCGCCGACCGGCCGATAGACCACCCGCTTCGTTCATTCGATTCCGCACGAACATCCGAGAGATTCACGTGCGCCCTCCGTGCGCACTCACCGACAAAATAGGAACATTCTCATGAAGACGATTCTTCTGACCGCCGTGATGTCCGTCGCCGCCTTCGCCGGGTTCGCCGGGGCTTCGTCCACGGCTCCCTCCGCTACGCGACCTGTTGCGGCACCGAGTGCTGCGACCAGTGCCCCACGTGCTGCACGGATTTCTGTGGCAGCGACTGCTGCGGCGACACCTGCTGCGAGAGCTGCCCGACCTGCTGCAAGTGAGCGGGCTGGCAGTGCCATCCAAGAACGCCCCGCCGGATTCACCGGCGGGGGCGTTCTGCTTCACTCGGCGGACGGGGCTCCCGGCCGGGACGGGTGTGATGGTTCGGATGGGACGTGGGGGCCGATCCTACGTGTTCAGGCGATCAGGCCGTTGACGCGCCGCGGGAAGAACCCGAAGTTCGCCGCGGCGCCGCCGAGGTAGACGATGTCCAGCACCTGCTGGAACGTGCGGCCGAACACCAGGCCGTTCTCGTCGGTCGGGACGATGTTCGCCGCGTCCTCGTCGTCGCCGCCGAGCGGCGCGAACGTCCCGGCGATGCCCTGGTCGGTGTCGCCGTCGCCGTCGGCGGCGTCGCGCAGGGCGGAGATCGCGTCGGCCGCCTCGAGCAGTTCGGGCATCGGGGCGGCGGGGTTCGTCGCCATCCCGTACAGCACGGTGCGGATCGTGCCGGCGTGGTACGCCTCGACGCCCAGCAGGCCCGCGGCCGCCGACAGCGCGGCGGGGTCGCGGACGAACGGCGCCGCGCCCTTGTACGCGGTGACGCCGACGTCCTCGAAGATGAACGCGCCCAGCAGGAAGCTGACCTCGTCGGCGAACGGGTCGAACTGCTGGTCCGCCCCGACCACGCCGGCGGCGCGGGCGGCGGCGGTGAAGCTGTCGCGCAGGTCGATCGCCGGCCGCGCGACCGGCCCGGGGCTCTTGCCGCTCCGCTGGCCGGCGAACCGCTTGCCCCGCTCCAGCGCCGCGCGGAGCAACAGCACGTGCGCGGTCTCGTCGGCGGCGATCTCCTCCGCGTAGCGGCGGATCCCGGCGCTCTCGAACTCGACCCGGCGGCCGCCGGTCACCCCGCCCAGGTCGCCCCGGCCCTGCACGTCGTCGTCCGACAGCCCCTCGCCGGTCACGGCGCGGAGGTAGTACTCGGCCTCGAGGTACTCCAGGTTCAGCGCGAAGTTCAGGATGTCGTAGTCGTGCACGCGCCGCCCGTTGAACCGCGCGGTCTGCTCGTGGTCCGCGTACGCGGCCGGCTGCCCGACGCCGGCCAAGCCCAGCCCGACGGCGCCCGCGCCGGCGACACCCATCCGCGTGAGAAACCGACGACGCCCGCTGACGAGCCGGCCGATGTGAGACTTCTGATCCGACATGATTCTAACCGCCTGTAGACGTGAGGGCGGCCGCCCGGCCGAACGGACGAATTAGCCACCCGCTGGACTGTAACCCCGGTCACGGGCGGTACAGCCAGCGAAATTTCGCAGCGGCGTGCCTATATATGACGACACAGGGGCGACCCGCGTGGGCCGCCCCTGTGCATGCGTCGTCAACGCGCGTCTCTACTCCTGCTCCTGCTGCCGCGGCCGATCCGGCTGCTGGTCCGGCAGCTCGCGCCCGGCGGCGGGCCGCGCCTCGCCACCGGCCTCGGGCCCGATGATCGCACGTCCGGGTCCCCCACCTGCGCGACCGAGGCGGCCGGCTCGAACTGCAGCGACTTGCCGATCTCCGGCATCTGGCCGGCCATCTGCTGCTTGGCCGCGTCGGCGTAGGCCTGGCGCGCCTCGGCGACGCTCTTCTTGCCCTTGATGATGTCATGCGCGAGGTTCAGCGCGAACAGGCTGTGCGCCTCTGACAGCCGACGGAGAGCAACGGTCGAGCGCGTCGCCGTGGCGGGAACTTCCTCCCGTTCCTTTCGGTGTCCCCGGTGCTTTGAGTTTCTCCGCTCCGGACGGCGCCCACGTTAACACCGGCGTACTCTTTGGGGTCTGAAGGGGACCTTGTTCGCGAGGAATAGGGCGACGCGAGAACGTGTCGCTGCTGCGCGGCGTTGCGGACGAGCCGCCGGAACGGGTTGGGCGGCCGGGGACGCGGAGACAGAACCATTCCCGACCGCCCTCCCCTACCCCGATGCAATGCGGCATCCGTCTAGTCGCGACCTTCGATGAGGAACTCGTTCGGCTCGATCGTCGCCATCCCGTGCCGATAGGGATCGGCTCGAAAGTTCGCCACGACTCTGGTGCCGTCGGCGAACGTGGTCATCTCGACGCCGGCGTCCAGGTATCGGTGGTCCAGCATCTCGGCGAGTTGCGCGCCCGCCATGGAACCTGCTATCCGCTTGCCCTCCTTGTCGATCGTCGAAGGCATGCTCCCGTAAAGCGGCACGTAGGGGCCGGGCGGAAGGTACTTGGGGGCGTCCGGCCCGCGGTCCGGGTTCGCCCGGCGAAGATCCCACAGGACGACAACGTCGTGGTAAATCAGCGGCAGCAGCGGCACCGGCACCACGTCGGCCGCCGGTGCCCGTCGGTCGCCGTTGGGGACGAACAACTTGTGAGCCCCGTCGCAGGCGGGCACCAGAAAGTCGAAGAGCCCCTCCGTATGAGCGACGCCGAATTTAGATTGTGCAAGTTCCATCAGTTCCCGCTTCCGCGCGGCAGCGAGCCGTCGATCAGAGGGGTGGTCAGGATCGAAGCATTGCTCTGGCGGGGCGGCGCCGGTGACATCGGTGAAGTGGCCGCCGCGGCCGATCAGGTCGCGGATAAGCCCCAGGTCGGGGCGCGCCAACTCGAGCTGCCGGTGGGGGCAGATGATCCACGCCTGGTGCCCTCCGGCCCAGACGCCGCCTCGGACGGGCCGGCCGTCGGCGGACACGGCGATGTCTTTCGGATGCCAGTCGGGGGAGTTCTCGTAGGCGTCGGAGTAGTTGTCATGGACGCTCAGAACGTACCCCGCCTTGCGCGCCATGTCGGCCGTACGACGTAATCCCTCGGCGCCGGCGATGCCATCGGGCGAAGTCCATTTGGGGTTGGGGGGTAGTCGCTTGGGATACAGTCGGTCGTTGCCGCCGAAGTTCCAGCCGCCGACGAACCACGCGCATCGCTCGAGCCCGAGGCGCTTGGCGGCTGCTATCTCGTTGTTGTCGAAGAACGGCGCCCCGTACTGCTTCTTGATGACCGCCCCGAGATACAGGCGCAGCTCCGGCTGCTTCGGCAATCGCTCTGCCAGCGTCGGAAGGCGACTGTCGTCGCGCAGATGCCGACGGTACTCCTTCGCTACGTCGGTGTACCGGCCGGCAGGCAAAAAGCGGTACTCGATCCGCCGCGCGTAGTTCACACTGAGATGGCGGGCGGTCCCCGTCAGTACGGTGGGCCGGGCGTTCACTTCCCATCGTGCCGTAAACTGCCGCTGTTCCACCCGAAGCCGGCAGTCGAACGGCGTGTGGATGATCGCGAACATGGCAGGCCCGGCGGCGGCGGCCGGCGAATCCGGCTCGCCCGGCGGCGTCAGGACGATGCCGAGGAAGGCCATGTTCGGGCCGTGGGAGCCGTTGGCGTAGACGCGCGTGTCCCACCGGTAGGGCCCGCGGGAGAACGGCCGCACGCCCCCGGTCCCCACCGGCAGCACCAGATAACCGGCCGGTTCGTCCGCCGTGCGGCCAAAGCCGCGTGGGAACTCGACGACCATAGCGTCCGCAACATCGGGAGCTTTCACGGGCAGAAGTTCGAAGGAGACGCTGCCGTTCTCGTCCAGCGTCGCCTCGAACGCGACGGTGCTTGCGGCGATCCGGGGGTCGCCCGCGCGGTCCGTGGCGAACCCGCTCAACTGAACCCGCAATCCGCGCCGATCCGGCAGTGGCGCCGCGTCGCACCGGCGGGCGCGATACTCTTTGCCGGCTGCGGACAGAGCGAGGGCCGGCTCGTCACTGAGCCACGTCCGGGCGGTTCGGGAGTCGGTGACGGAGATGCGTTGAGCAGCGGGATCGAAGCGCAACGTCAGCGGCCCGCTCCGGACGGCGAGTTCCGGCTCGGCGGCGAGGGCGGGGGCTGCGGCCAGTAGCAGGAGAGCAAACACCAGGTGCCGGAGCACGCCGATACGCCGACTCGTCCCGAGGGCATCGCTCATAGTCCTGAGCTTAACGTCGGACAGCACGCGCTCGCAGTCCCTGAACTGTCACACGTTTCTCGGAGCAGTCGTCGATCCGGTTCTGGAACCTGCTCGACGATCAGGTGCTGGTCAGGTTCACGGCCAATCCGCCCGCCGCGACGCGGTCGGCTAACGCAGATGAGCGCACGCGGCGCACGGTGACTGTCGAGAGAACCGTCACGAACAGGGTTCCTCTCGGGGAGCTAACGAATCGGCACGAAACTAGCCGACCGACCAGTTAACGGAGAACTCCGACAGGCCGCCTCTCGGGTTTTCCCGTTTGTGGCCAACAACGGTAAGGGGTTAAGAGCGACCGCCGCGCTCTCGGCCGCCCTCGCGGCGTGCGAGGCGGCACCACCACGATCGTCAGGATGCCGTCCGGCCGGGCACGTGCGAAGGCTGCTGCGGATATCTTCGTCTTGCCGTCTGAGCGGTCTCGGTAGCGGCGGACCAGGCTGCGACCTTCTACGCGACGAAGCGGCCGTCGGGGGTGCGGCGGGCTTGGCCTAGGGTGACGAGGGTGTCGAGCAGGGCGGCGACCTGGGCCTCGCGGTTGCGGCCGCCCTTGAAGGCGGCGGCGAGGTCGGTGGCGGCGGCGGGGTCGGGACGGGCCTGCAACGCGGCGCGCACGGATCGGGCCTGCTCGGCGAGCGACGCCGGCCACGCGGGCTTGTTGACCGCGGGCTTCGACTTCGCCGCCTTTGCCGCCGCGTCGTCGGGCTTCAACTCCAGCTCGCCCTGCGCGGCGCCGCCGGCGCCGGAGGGGTTCTGGAACTCCGGCCGCAGCCAGCGAACGAGGCCGCGCCGCTCCTCGGCCGCCCGCTCGGCGTTGAGCGCGACGAGCCGGCGGAGCAGCTCGTCGTCGCTCAGGTCGGCCGGCCACCCGTAGGCGTCGGCAACGGCAGCGTCGAGGTCGTCGTGGACCTGCCGCAGGACCGACACCAGCCCCTGCTCGTGCACCCGCCGGTCCTTGTCCGTCAGCGCCTCGCCCGAGCGGAGCTTGGCCAGGACGTTGTACATGTCCGTGATCGTCAGCCCCGGGTGCGCCGCCTGCTGCCGCTTGCGGTGCGCGTCGAGCGATTCCCCGAGCTCGCGGATGCGCGCGCGATGTGCGTCGGTGGTGGCGGGGAAGGGGAGGGGTCAAAGCAAACGCCCTTGGTGTAGCGTGGGTCATTTCCTACCCCAAGCCTTCCTCCCGCTGCAAGCGCCCAACACACGTGAATCTTGCTGGACAGGATGCCCAAGCCGAACGCGTCGTCGAGTGCAATGGTGACGATGCTGTTGTCGGGGAGTGTTGCCGCATCCAAGAACTGAAAGAAGCGATGTTTGCTCGTCTCGCTCGTGGCAATGTAACGCGGAAGTCCCCTAGTCTGTGCGCGAAGTTTCGTGTTTGGCTCGCCGAACACCCACCAGTTGTCCCGGCGAACCTTGCGGGGGTTTGCATCACGTTCCGGCTTGACGCGTGAGTGCAGCCACTGGAAGACCTCCGGGTACTTGGCCCGCACTTGGTCCGCTGTGAGCCCCCACAGGTCAATCACTAGGACGTCACGAGGCCGCTGCGTTAGATCCTTACCGTTTCGGAAATGTCGGATGTGCTGCTCCAATCCCGGAATTCGCCCAAGTCCAAGATCGCCGGAATTGAGCGGCTGTACCATAAAACCGGAGCCGAAAAGACAGAAACCGCGGTTGCTTAAATCATCGTTCGCACGCAGCGGGACGGCGTCGACCACCGCCGGTCCGACAGACAAATCTGCGTGAATCCGTCCTAGAATCGGATGCAGTTCGGTTCTCTGCCCATCTTGGTCTCCGTCGCCTTCTTGCAAGATGCGCTGCAGAGTACCGTCACACTTCCCGACTACGGCAACAGTCATTGAGATGCGAACGTCAGCACCGTCTGCGGCGTCCACCCAAGGATGATCAGGGATTGCGAATGAAATGGATGCAGGCGGCTTACCGCTGAGATGATATTGAAGAACGCGACGGTTGAACGTCTGACGTAGGCTGTTGGTTGCGATGAAACCGAACCTCCGGATCAACCCGTGCCGCAGAAGATCTGCGGCGTGATGCCACCAATACATGACGTAATCAGCGCTTTCGGGAACCTCTGCATAGATGTCCCGTAGCGACTCCGCATATCCTTCTCCAAGCTCGTGCCGCATCTTCCAGTTCCCGATGAACGGGGGGTTCCCCACCACGAAGTCCGCCTTCGGCCACTCCGCCTTCCGCGGGTTCACGTAGCGGTAGACCGGCACGCGGGCCGTTTCGTCGGGCACTTCCTCGCCGGTGACGGGCGAGGTCTTCATCGTCCGCCCGTCCCACCGCGACACCGGCCTGCCGTGATCGTCCGTGACGAGTTCCTTGCGGTCGTAGGCGAGCACGGCGTCCTGCTGGCGGATGTTGTGGAACGCCTTCAGCACCGGCTCCTGCGGCGCGGTGTTGCCGTGCGTGCGGAAGTGCCACTGCAGGTAGCCGATCCAGAGCACGAGGTCGGCGATCTCGACGGCGCGTGGGTTGAGCTCGAGCCCGAGAAACTGGTGCGGGTCGACCGTCTCGCCGGCCCACTGCAGCACCTCCTGCGGCTCGCCGAGGTCGAACAGCAGGCGGCGGGCCTCCTCCTCCAGCCGCTTCATCTGGTCCATCGTCACGTAGAGGAAGTTGCCGCTCCCGCACGCCGGGTCGAGCACGACCGTGTCGCACAGCGCGTGGAGGAACGCCCGCACCGCCTCGCGGGCGCCGGCGGGGTCGCCCTGGAAGTTGAGCGTGAACGCGGCGGCCTTGGCGGCGTCGAACTNGTGCCGCCGCTCGCGGAGCCTATCCTGCGACCCCGCCGGCATCAGCACCGTCGCCGAGACGCCGGACGAGGAACGAGCGAGATCGCTCGACGCGGCGCCGGGCGGTCGAGGGGCTCGGCCACAGTGGACGCCGCCGAGCCGCGTGACCCGCATCGACGGCGTCTCGGCGATTCGCTCGTCGGGGCTCAGCACGGGCGGTGCGTCGACCACGACGTGCCGAAGATCGCCCGCGGCGACGTCGACCTGGAGACTTTGACGATCCAAGCAGGAGATCACGATCGGCGAGGCCGAGGACGGCAAGCCCCTCAAGGTTGATCTGACGTCGGTCGCGGGGCGCTGATCACGTCGGCCAGCGGCGGCGGAAGAGCTACCTGCTGCGGCGGATCATCGAAGAGGTCTCGGCAACCACGCAGAAGTTCGTGATCGACCCCGAGAGCGAGTTCTGCCGCCTACGCGAGCTGCGGGACATGGTGCTGGTCGGCCCCGACGGCGACCTGCCGGCCGACGCGCGCACGGCCGCGCTGCCGGCGGCTGACGAGGCAACGTCTCGGCGGTGATGGACGTCTGCGAGCTGACGCCCACGCGTCGCCGCGAGTTCGAGCCGCGGCGGGGAGAGGTCAACCTGCCCCGGTCGCTCTGTCTTTGATCGACGAGGTCCACGTCCTCGGCACGAAGGAACGTGAAGGCGATCAGCCTGCCAGCATGAGCCGCGCCTCGGCGACCGCCTCGTCGCGACCCGCGTTGTCGAACGTCAGGCCGAACGTGACGGCCGAGGCGAAGAACCGCTTCATCGGCGACGGCGTACGACGCGACCAGAAGCGGGCGAGCCGACTTCTCGGCTGGGGCAAGGACCGGTGGCGGGACCTGCGCGGACATCGGCGTCGCCGCCGGGCCGCGAGGGCGAGTTTCTTCGCGGTCGGCCCGGCGTTGGGCGTCCGCGGCGTCGTGAAGTTCCGCGGCGGCGTGGCGCACGCGGCGCGGGCGGCGAGGGCGCGGCCGATCCGCCGAAGCCGAGCAAGGCGATGGCGGTGCTCGGCGAACTGCCGACCTCGGGAAGCAGGCCGACGAGGAGGCCTTGCACGACGGCGGAGCAGTCGGCGTACGCCAAACTCGATCGGTCGCCGGGCCAAGGCGACGTCCACCCCGACCACGAATGGCGAAGGCCCCCGTCGCCGGGCGGCAGCCGACACCTGTAGCGGCACGGGTGCCTGACCCGAAACCGCACCCCAATCCGAAGGAGACGCCTCGTGCAGCAGACGCCCCCTCGTCCCCGAAGAGTTGATGCGGCAGTTCCAACAGATGCCGGCGCGGCGGCGCGGGAAGCCGCCCGTCGCCACGCCGGCCGCCGTGCGCCAATGTCGGCGAGGAGGAGGCCCTGTCATCCACGTCGTGCGGAGGTACCCGCGATCGTGGCCGGCGGGCCTGTCATTATCACCGGCCTCCAAGGACTTCCAGCGAGAGGAGGCCGATCGCATCGTCGCAACCGCTCGCGATTCGAGGCGGCCGGCCGCATCCTGAAGTTCGTGGAGGGCGTCAAAGAACCATACGCAGAAGGCGTGGGTGGCCGTGCCACAGGCGGCAACGCTCGAAACAAAAGACGTAGGCGTTGTCGCGGAGGTTCGTCGAGGGGGGTCGGCGCTCCGGTCGAAGATCGCGGCCGACCTTGTCGAGCTACGAGACGACGGGCGACGAGATCGAGGCTGTTTACCAGAACGTCCTCCACGCTCGCGACCGCCGCGGAATGAGCCGTCGAAGTAGTTCCGCACAAGCCCCGTCAACATGACCCTCCTCCAACACGGACGCGGAACCAGGCCACGGGCCTGCTGTTCACGCCGGAGATGCGCCAGCTCGTCGCCGCAAGTCACGCGGAAGCGCAGCCCAACGACGCGCAGCGGAAGTTCGACCTGACCAAAGACTACGGCCGTTCGCGGCCGCGGCGTGCCCCTGCCCCGCCGGGGCTGGGTCTACGCAAAGCAGACGTTCCGTGGATCGAGGTTGGGTTATTGCTGTCCAGTACCGGGCTGACGACATCGCCTTGCGGGCCGAGGGGTTGGTCCGGTCGGTCTACAAGTTCTCATATATGCGCACGGCGGCTTCCCGTGGCAGCCGTCAACACGGGACATAGTCAGCGGATCGAGAGCGTCTTGCCAGGCGATCATGCGCGAGGACGCGTGGGCGGAGGGGATCGAGGAGTACGGCCGACGGAACCGAGGAGGAGAAGGACAACGAGCCGCACGGCGGTCGAGAACACTGTGGGACCAGATCAACACCGAGCCCGGGCGCGTCGGAAAACCCTGCGTGGCGCATCGTGTTCGACAAGGTCGTCGTCGCCCCGACGCCCTGGGGACGCCGGCGGCCGCCGTTCCGCGCAGCTGCCGCTGAGTAAGAAAGGAACCCGCACATCAAGATCACCGTGAACCGGCCTCGCTGGCCGAGGTGACCTGTCGACGCGGCCGCGGGTGACCCACATCAACCGCGCGGGTAACGCGAATGCGGGCGGGATGACTTGCATTCCCGATCTGCCGTGACTCGGAAGGAGATCGCTCCCCATATAAAAGAAGCCGGCAGAGTGGGGTTTATCATTCCCGTTCTGCCGGCTCTGATCCTCTATCGAGTTAAGAGCCTTATGGGTTCTTGTCCAGCCAATCCTGCAATCGCTTGATCCGTTTGCTGTTATCAACGAACGTCGGGTCTAACTCGGAGTCGAAATCTCCAAAAACCCATACGCGGAAATTCTCAATCTCCGTCTGTTCCCTCAGGATCCGCTTGTTTTGGGCTATGAGCTTAAGCTGCTCCTGCACCTTCAGCTTGCGAGTGTTCTGGCGGATGTCCCGGTGTATCAGGTGCACGCCGTACAGGACCAAACCAGTCGCGGCCAAGCAGACGACCAACACGAACGTGATGAAACCTTTCAAGCCTACTTCCTTTCTCTCGCAAGCGGTTGTTTTCCTGCCCGCCGTTCCCTGCGGCCGCGGTCATCACCGAGACCTTGGTCCGTCTCTCAGCAGGTAGGCGGAGAGATCCGGCTCCCGTCCTTCAGGGCCTTGTCCTTGGCGCGGCAATCGACCATTGAAAGGTTTCTCCAGTCGCGCCGTTCGTGGAACATACGGGAAGGTCGCGGAGACTTCCTCGGCTGCCTCGATCGCCCGGAGTAGCTCCTGCTGACCCTACCCTTGACCGGGCGACGTCGCGTCCCGAACACCGGGCAACCGCCGCTCCGTGGTGGGGTGGTCGGAAGTCGGGCCCGTTTATTTCAAAGGCCCCTCTTACGTCCCGGAAGTGCCAAGGGAATAACAGGCCGAACTGCTCCACCCCCCGATCACCGAAGTAGAGCAAACATCCCTGCACTCTGGCTCCCGCGGATTGTCAGCGTCACTCCACGAGCGCCACTCGTCGCGGTAGGTTGTGATCGTCCGCCAATCAGGATGGTCGAGAAGAGCGTCCATCGACCTGGCCCGCGTCCGCACCCGCACGTACGGCGCGTCGAGCCTGATCGTCGCGATCTCCACGCCGACGCTCGACACGGGGCAGATCTCCGTCGGGTTCGACGACTGCTCGCCTGGATCGATGCCGCGGAGACCGAACGCGGCCCACTGTTCCGCAAGGTAAACCGGCACGGGCATCTTGAAGGCGAGCGGCTGAGCAAGCAATCGGTGGCTCTCATCGTCAAGCGGTCGCTCAAGGCGGCCGGCATCAACCCGAAGAACTTCTCCGGGCACTCCCTGCGTCCTGTGCTGGCGACGTCGGCGGCAATCGCGGGGTAGACGAACGAGCCATCCAGGAGCAGACGGGTCACAAGAGACTCAAGGTCCTCAGGACGTACATCCGCGAGGGCTCCCTATGGCGGAATAATGCGAGCAAGAAAGTCGCTGTGACCCGAGACTGACTATGCAGTCCGGCCCGCGAGGCTGGAGACGACGGCGATGAGCTCCGCTGCGTCGACGGGTTTCACGAGGTGCGATTGATAGCCCGCGAGTAAGCGCCTTCTGCCTGTCCTCCGATCGCGCGAAAGCTGTGAACGCCGCAGCAGGGGTCTGCCCGCCCTCGCTGGGATCGAGCGAACGCACACGTCGCATGAACTGGTAGCCGTCGCCGTCTGGCATCCCGATGTCGCTCAAGATGACGTCAGGCCGCTCCCGAACACTTCGAGCCCCTCCTCGGCACCGGAAGCGAGAAGGACCTCGGCCGCGTTCCCTTCGAGCACACGCCTCACGATGTCCCGGGCGTCCGGCTCGTCGTCTACGACCAGCACCCTGACGCCCGAGAGGTCAACGGTCGGGAGTGGCGAGAACGCGTTCCCTCGTGGGCGCCCTCGGGTGTTCCGGGGCCCTCCCTAGGGTTAACGGCGAGAAGCGGCAGCGACACCGTGAAGGTCGATCCTTTACCGACGCCTCCGCTCCAGGCGCGGACAGAACCACCGTGCATTTCGATAATCTCCTTCACGAGAGAAAGCCCAATCCCTAATCCCGCTTGTCGTCTCGTCGTGGACCTATCTGCCTGACTGAAACGGTCAAAGACGTGCGGCAGGAATTCGGGAGAAATCCCTCCTCCGCTGTCGGTGACTATCACCTCGAGGTTCGAGTTCACGCATTCGAGCTTCACGCGGACCTTCCCGCCTTTCTCGGTAAACTTGAAAGCGTTGCTCAGGAGGTTCCAGAACACTTGCTGCAGGCGGCTCGGGTCACCCGAAACCGGCGCGTGCGTATGGGTCGAGAATCGTCGAGAGCCTGATCCCTTTTGCCTGCGCTTGCAGGCGCTACCGACTCGACGGCTGCCGTGATGACGCCGTGCAGGTCGACCCTCTGGACATCGAGCCTGAGCTTGCCCTAAACGACCCGACTTAAAGTCTAAGAGATCCTCGATAAGCTGTGCCTGCGCCCGCGCGTTGCGCACGATTGCGGATGCCCCTCGCTCACGTCCGCCTCGCTCCGGCCTTTACGCTCGAGGAGCTGCGACCAGCCGAGGATTGCGTTGAGCGGCGTCCTCAGTTCGTGCGACAGCGTAGCCAGGAACTCGTCCTTAAGGTGGCTCGCACGCTCCGCCTCGTCACGTGCAGCCCGCTCGGCCTTTAGGAGGGATGCCCGCTCGTCTGCGAGCTGCTTTACGTCGTGGACCTCGGTGTTGGACCCGACCCACATCGAAACGCGGCCCTCGCCGTCGCGCATGGCATGCGCACGGCGACGTGCCACCGGTACTCACCGTCTGCCCGGCGGAAGCGGTGCTCGCAGTAGAACGAGGCCAGCGCCACGACGTAAAGCCACAGCTCGATGTTCTGTTTGAGGTCGTCGGGGTGAATAAACTGGGTCCACCCCCAGTCGCGGATTACTTCGAAGGAGAGGCCGGTGAAATCGCTCCACTGCCGATTGAAGTAGTCGACGTCGCCATTGGGCTTAGCGGTAAAAATCTTTTGCGGATGGATTCGGCGAGGAACCGGAACCGCTCCTCGCCCGCCCGAAGCGGCTTCCTCGCTTAGCCGGAGCTGGTCGTTCGCGGACCGCAGGTATGCGACCTCTTCGATGAAGCGCGCTTCCGCCTTGCCCGCCTCGTCGCGGAGCCGGCTGTACTCGGTGACGTCTTCGGCCCTGTGCATCACGAACCGCACCGCGCCGTCGTCCCCAAGGAGCGGCGTGTTCACGGGGGTCCAGTAGCGTTCCTCGAACCCGCCGCCCTCGGATTCGGGACGGCGTATGTCGTACTTCTGCACCGCCATCGTGTGCGGCAGGCGGGTCTTCAAGACCCTTTCGAGGGACGAGCGAAGGTTGCCGACGCCGGTCGCCGCCGGGTCGGCGGGGTTGTCGGGAAATACGTCGAAGAGGCCGCGGCCGATGAACTCTTCCCGCCGCGTCAGCGTGGCGCGGAGGTAGGCGTCGCTGGCGGCGACGATCGTGAAGTCCGGGTTGGGCAGGAGCACCATGAAGAGGCCGGACACCGCCTCAAAGAGGAGTCGGAAGTCGGCGTCGGGGACGGGGGAGCCAGAACGGTTACTCAATAGCCCTCCGGGACTGCGCGGCCCGAGGTAGATCCTGGTGACCGAGTCTTCAGGGCACCCGGTAACGTCATGACATGGCGTGGAGGCGGCTGTCCATTGAAAGCACTCCTTCCCGGCCGGCCGCGACTATACAGCATCAGCCGACGCGCGCCGAGCCGCGTTACGGCGAGACGGGTTCACGATCATAAGGCTCGCACCTGCCGGTCGCGACCTCGCGGGGCCCAACCTCTTGAGTCCGGTCCCGGAAGACCGTGGTCGGCCTCCTCCGGAGGCGAAGTACGCTCGCCGGCACCGGTGGCAGCGACGCCCGTTTCCTCTCCGCGTCCACTGCACGCAGGAGACACAGGAGCGGCGGTCGAGCGGTACCTGCAGGCCGTGGAGCTGCGGCCGGACGCGGCCGACGCGTGGAACAACGCATGTTGCTCGCGTACCGGCCGAAGCGGCCGAAGCGGTGGACCGAGCAGACAGTGGACGGGCAGCTGCAGCGGCTGGTCGACGAGGCGGTCGAGAAACTGCTGCGCTGCGGCCGCGGGCCGGCGTGGACGGTGACGACGAGCCGGTGGACCTGCCGCTGTCGGCGGACGCGAAGCCGGGGTGGGTCGCGTTCGTGAACGCGGTCGGCCGGGAGCAGTACGAGCGGCACGACGAGCCCGTGGTAGCGGCCCGGAGCAAGCTCGAAGGTTACGCGGCCCGTTTCGCCCTGGTCCTTCACCTTGCCCGTTATGCGGCCGGTGAGGCCGGCGTGGACCCGAGGGAAGTCGACGCAGGGAGTGTGGAGGGCGGCATCGTGCTGGCCCGGTGGTTCGGCCGGGAGGCGGAACGCGTGCACGCCGTGATGGCCGAGAGCGAGGAGGACCGTGGGCGCCGGGAGCTATGCGACTGGATTGCCGGCAAGGGTGGCGCGGTCGCGCCGCGCGATCTCGAAAGGTCTTTCAGGCGCTACCGCGGCAACGAGGCGGCCGGCCGCGCGCTGCAGGATCTGGTGGACGCCGGGCTCGGCGAATGGGTGAAAGAGCCGCACGACGGGGAGCGGGGCCGCCCGGCTGACCCGCGGTCCAAGTTCCACGCCGGAGCGGGCGCCGACAAAAATGACGAAGAGCCAGCGGATGTGGCGAATTCTGTCGGCGCGGCGCAGGAGGTTTGAGCGATAGCGTCGCGACGAGAAGTACCGGTAGATCGACGAGCCTCGAGAGGACAGGACCAGAATGAAACGCAGCACGAAACAACTCCCCTCCACCGGACGGGCCGCGGCCGAGAACGCGGTAGCCACGACGCCGACGCCGGACCCGCTCGCGAAGCGGGGTCGCGCGGTCGCGGAGCACGTTCACTACCTGCTCGCGAGCCTCTACCGCCACCAGCTCGGCGGCATGATCGGCCAGGAGAACCCGCTGCGGGATTCCACGGTCGCGTTCGTGCTCGACCTGTTCGAGCGCCTGCAGCCCCGGGACCCGCTGGAGGAGCTCTTGGTTGGCCAGATGCTCGTGACGCACGTCCGCCTGCTACACCTGTCGACGTCCGCCCAGCAGCAGCAGAACCTGAAGTGGGCGGCGATGATGCACGAGGCGGCGGACCGGGCGGCCAACACCTACCGCCGGCAGATGCTCGCGCTGGCCGAGTACCGCCGCCCGCCCCGGCCGCCGCGGTCGTTCACGGCGATCGGGCAGGCGAACATCGCGCAGCAGCAGGTCGTGCAGAACGGAAAATCGGAAAGTGACAAAGCGACGAACGAACAAGGATAGTGGCGACAATCCAGACCGAGCGCGCAGGCCCTACCGACTCACGCCGAAAGGACTTGCCGCGTTGCAAGCATCGGCCCGCCGCGTGAAGCCGTGGCGCTACAGCACCGGCCCAGTGACCGGCTCCGGGCTCGCGCGGTCGAAGATGAACGCTCTGAAGCACGGCATTCGGAGCGCCGCGACCGCGCGGGAGCGGCGGGAGTGGACCGCGGCGCTACGCGCCCTGCGGGCGTCGGAGCGGCTCCCGGAGGCCGAGGCGACGTCCGTGCGGGTGATGTATGCATTGCCTAAAGGCAAGTAATTGTATAGGGTTGGCGCATGGCGAAGACGACGACGGTGAGCGGGCAGCTCCGCGCGGCCATCCTCGCCGCCCCGGTCAGCCGATACCGGATCGCGAAGGACACGGGTATCAACCAGTCGATGCTGTCGAGGTTCGTGCGGGGCGAGCGCGGGCTCGACGGGAGCAGCATCGACACGCTGGCTGAATACCTCCGGCTCGAGTTGGTTGGCAAAGCGCGGAAGGAGAGGTGACTTGTCGCAAGTGTGGTCGACGATGCGAACGGCCGGAAGCGCATCATGTTCATCGGTGCGGACGGTCTGCGCCGGACGATCCGTCTCGGGAAGGTGACGGCTAAGCAGGCAGGGACCGTCAAGTCTAAGGTGGAGCAGCTCGTCGCGAGTGGCATCACGGGACACCCGCCGGACGACGAGACGTCGAGGTGGCTGAACGCCCTGGAGGACCCGACGCACGACCGTCTTTCCGCCGTCGGTCTGGTCCCTCAACGCCAGAGCCAGCATCTAGGGCCGTGGCTCGACAGCTTCCTGAGCGAGAAAGGCGCTGAACTCAAGCCGGGGTCGGTGCGGAAGCTCGCGCAAACGAAGGAGAAGCTGCTTGGCTTTTACAGCCCCTCGCTCCCGCTCCGCGCGATCACGCACGAGTCGGCCGCAGAGTGGCGGCGGTGGATGGTGGACAGCGGATTGAGCGAGGCGTCCGTCAAAATCCACTGCGGTAACGCGAAGACGATGTTCCTCGAGGCCTCCCGCCGGAAGCTGATTCCCGAGTCTCCAATGGCTCGACCGCGGTCGGGTGCCACCGCTCGCCTAGTCGATCGGTACGTCACGCCGGACGAGATCGATCGGGTCGTAAACACGTGTCCTGGCGTGCAGTGGAAGCTCTTGTTCGGCCTCGCCCGGTATGCCGGCCTGCGCATCTCCTCAGAGTCGCACTCGCTCGTCTGGTCCGACGTCGATTTCGAACGGCACCGCCTCCACGTGCGAAGCGTGAAGACCGAGCGGCACCGCGGACACGAACGACGAATGGTTCCGGCCGGGCCGAAGCTGATGAAGCTCTTGCAGGACGCCTACACCGAGTCGCCGGACGGTGCGGACCGCGTCGTGACGATCAACGCTTCGGGCTACATGGCAGAGAAGTGCGTCGCGCTCGTCAGGGCCGCGGGCGTGGAGCCATGGCCCGACCTGTTCCAGACCCTGCGGGCGTCGTGCGAGAAGGAGTGGGCGATGACGTTCCCGCAGTTCGCCGTCAGCCGGTGGATCGGCCACAGCATCACAGTCAGCGGTCGACACTATGCCAACAGCGTGCCTGACGAACTGTTCGAGCGGGTCGCGAACGCGGGCGCGAAGGCGGCGCATAATCAGGCGCAGCAAGCGGCGGAAACGGCCGGAAATGAGCCGCAACGGGATCGGGCGAGCGGAGGACGGAATCGCGTAACTCCGCACGCACTCGCAACGTGCGGCACCGCGGCGGCCGGGTGGGGTAGTGGGCGATGAGGGATTCGAACCCCCGGCGGTTGTCGGTATTCTGCCGGGGATTACGGCGGTTTCGCCAGAGAGCGGCGCAGAATTAGGCGCACCTACTTTGGTTTCGGCACCGTGGCCGGAAGACCTCGCTGAAGTCGCCAAGGTCTGGTCAACGCTGCCGAGCTTCGTCCGGGCGGGGATTTTGGCGATGACGCGAGCAGGAGCAGGACCGCAACGGTGACTACCGTAGGCGGCGGATGAAACATCCACCCCCTAACCGGCAATGCGATTGCATTCAATGGCGCCCCGCCATTTCCGCACTGCTTTGTAGATGGCAGGAGGATGGACGCTAGTCAGGCGAGTGTTAAAAGCGGACTGTCACCGTCGCTCATTGTCCGGGCCCACCCGCTCAAGTTGAGCAATCCAGTGCGCCTGCCACGAGGCGAAGATGAATCGGGCGGGGGGCGCTCCTGCTCTTCGAAACCTCGATGCCTGGCCGTCATCTGGCGCCATGACGTTGCCCGCGTCCCGGGGCTGAGTCCTTTGTTCGTCCCGCTGCGCCGCGCCGACAGAATTCGCGGAAGTGGCGTGAATCCAAAGTTTATGTCGGCGCTCTGCAGGCATAACCGTCTCCCTCTCATTCACCATCCGAAACAATTCGGGAGGTTACCAAGCGTCCCCCGCAGGTACGGATGGGGCATACACGAAAACGCACCTGGCTCAGTTGCTGATGTTGCGGACCGATGTTTTGGTTGCGGCCGAACGGCACTGGGAGGCGGGGCGGCTCGAACAAATGGGTCCTCCCGACGGCGAGGTGCTCGCGGTGAGGGCGGCGGGGAGGCGGGTCTGCGGCATCAGCTCGGCGAGTTGAGCGGGTGCGACACGGAGGCGGCGGAACTGGCGGCGCGGGCAGTGCAGTGGGTGACGGGAAAGGCGGAGGCGGTCGACCTGCCGGCGCAGTGGGAGGGATCGGGGCCATTCTGCGAGGAGAGTCTCGGGGTGAACCCAATCCCGTTGCTCATGGTTCGATCGGGATGACCTGCGGCTGGTGGCGGAGGCCGAGATTGGGCGGGCGGTGGCGGAGGAGGCCGGGCGACGGCTTGGCACGGGCGGCGGGCGGGACTGTGGGCGCGGCGGTTCGATCGCGGGGCGTGGGCCGATCGGCAACGGGGGCGCGCCGGCAAGGTCCGCGTCAGCGACGTGTGTTTCGCTCCGCCGACACCAGCCTGATTTCGGCGGCCGCAACGCCGCTTTCCCTGAACGGCGGCATCGGCAATCATCGGGTTTCAAGCCACCATCGCTACCTCCTACATGTGGTCGTGCCCCGGCGTGTGGCGGCGGCTAATCCGCGGTTCGGACGCCGCGATCTTGGTCTGCCGCGCGTGTACGCCGGCCGAACATGGCGAGCATCAGCATTCCGGCGATCGCGCCGCCGAGGCCGTCCATCACCAGGTCGAGCAGGGTGTCGAACTTGCCCTTGATGACGCTCTCTCGGCCGGTCACGCGGTCGTAAGCCAATTCGGCCCATTCCCACGCCACGCCCAGCGTCACGGCCACGCAGACGACGGTGAAGACCATCAGGAGCTTGTGTCGCGGGTAGCCGCCCATCGCCGCGCCGTACAGGTACAGGGCGGCCAGCAGCGTGATGGCGAAGAAGCTGAAGACGTGGATCGCCTCGTCGTACCAGACCCACCGGTCGGACCAGCCCAGCGTCGCGCCGACGGTGGCGACGCCGACGGCGACCACCAGCAGCAACCACGCGACGGCGTGGCTCCCGCTCCGAACGCGAACGGCCCGCGCGGGGTTGTGAAGTTCGGCTTCCATCGGCTCTCCTCTTGGCCGGTCGCCGCCGGCCGGGCGCCGTCGCCCCCTCCATTGGAGCGACCGGCGCCGCGGTCAGGAAAGGAGACGGCGGGCGACGGGCCGGAGCTCTGGACGCGCTCCCGGCTCACGCGCGTTCCTCCGACTTCATTGCGACTGCTTCGCCGCGTCTTGGCCCTGCTGCTGCTGCTGCTGCTGCCCCTGCTCACGCGCACCCGCCGGCTGCGCCTTGTCGCCGGGGTTGCTCGCCTGGCGGTTGATCTCGACGAACTTGTCGCCGTTCCGGACCGACTGCGCCACGATCAGCGGCTTGTCCTTCACCTTCACCGGGAAGCCGCTGAAGGTTAGGCTGCCGCCCTTGCTGACGTCCATCTTCAGCCGGTCGGCGGGGCCGAGGTCGACCGCGATTTTGCGGGCCTTGTCCTTCTGCGTGGTCTCCACCATCGCCATCAGGTGCTCGCTGCCACGGATCTTGGTCTTGTGCGTGTCGAGCACCTTGCCGGTGATGCTGCGCGGGTTGCGGTTCACCTGCTTCGTCTGGCCGTTGACCTCGAACGAGTTCGCTAGGATCACGGCCTGCCCGCCCACCTGCGCCTTCGGCCCCTTCGCGGTGATCTTGTCGCCCAGCTTGGGGTTGACGTCCTTGAGATCCTCGGCGTTGCCGAGGTCCACGATGAGCGCGCCGTCCTGCTGGCCTTGCGCGGCCTGTTGTTGCTGCTGCTGCTGCTGCTGCTGGATGGCGACGACGACGTGCTGCTTGCCGCCGCGCACCTTGACGAGCTTCGTCTTCTGGATTTCCCCGGTTACCGCCTGCTGGCGGGATTCGCGGGCGACCTGCTTCTGTCCCTGCTGCCGCTGCTTGTCGGTGCCGGTGTCGGTGAACGAGTAGTAGTCGTAATCCTCGTACAGGCCGTCGCCGTCGCGGTCGGCGTACGAGGCGAACGCGTCGTAGGTCCCGTCGTTGTCGTAGTCGTAGTACCGGGAGCCGTAGTCGTACAGGTCGTTCGCGTCGTAGTCGTAGTAGGCGTAGGGGTAGGGGTCGTAGTAGTCGTAGTACCAGTCGTCGTCGTCGCGGGTCGAGTGGCCGTACCAGCCGTCGTTGTCCCGGTCGCCGCTCACGTCGCGCGCGCTCTGGTACGACTCGTCGTCCCAGCGCCACCACGCCTCGTCGGTCGGGTTGTAGTCGTTGCCGTCGAACCACTCGGTGATGTCGAGCAGGCCATCGTCCTCGTAGTACGGCGTCCGCTCGCCGAACTCGGCGGCCCGCGCCGCGGGCGGGTAGCCGAAGGCCCCGAGGCCGGCGGCCAGGACGGCACACGACAGCAAGTTCTTGACGTTATTCATCGGACACATCCTTCGACTTATTCCCACTCATCGCTCCACCTCGCCGCCGGGCACCTTGCCCGACCGCACTGCGGGCGGCGACGTTTCGGGTGAACAGTGGGGCCGCAACGAAGGTGCCGTTCGCTCGGAGGCACGACTGCGGTGCGAAGGCGAGAACGCACCGCCGCGGGAGCGGATGCCGGTGCCAGGGGCGGATATCGAGGGTGCTCAGGAAGGCGGATGTGACGGCGGGACGCATCCGTGACCGAGACCGGGGAAATCACTGAGCGGGATTCAGCGACTTCCGTTGCGTTGCCCGCCACCTCGCGGCGTCGACGGGCGGCTATGTTGTCGCGGTACGTACGCGCCGTTCGCGCCGCCTTGGCTCCGTCGGGTTTGGCCGGCGCCGCTACCGCGCGCGGCGTCCTTGGACGTCGTCGTCGGGCGGGGACGGTGGGCGGGGACGGTGGGCGGCCGACGAGCGTCGCGGTGCGGCCGCCGCCGTCGCAAGTGATCGAGCAAACACCGAAGAGGGGATACCGGCCGCCGGGTTAGGACGGGATCACTCGAGTCGTCCCACCCAACTCAGGACCGCCGGTGTTCGCGTTCACCGTCAGACGACGGTCGCGTCGGCCCCGCGCTCGATGAGGAGGAGGAACGAGTGACGCCCGCATTGCCGACTGATAAGATGTGCGCGACGTTAACGCGGCGACCGATGGCCCGCCGTCATGCCAAGCGGTCTGGAAATGCGTGACGGAAGTTTTCGACCATCACCTCGGCCGCACGTGCGGCCCTCCGAGAGTTCCCCTACACAGCGCGGTTCGACAGGTTTCAGAGAGAAAACGGTCGTCAGGTCGTAGCGCGGGCGGTCCAGTTCACGTCGTCTGAGCGAGTCGCAATGCGCGGCGCAGCATTCGTCGCGTCCTTCGACGCATTATTTCGGGGCTGCACCGGGGTGAGGCCGGGGCGGCAGGACCGTGTGGAGTCCGAGGCATGAGGCCGATCAAGAGCGTGATGCAACGGTACGGGTTGGCGGTCTTGTCTTGCGCCGCGGCGTCGATCGTGATCCTCCCGTTCGGACAGGACATCACCCGCCTGTCGCCGTTCTTCGCGTACTACTCCGCCGTGGCCGTCAGCTCCTGGCGTGGCGGGACCGGGCCGGGGCTGCTGGCGACGTTCATCGGGGCGGCCGTCGGCGCGTACTTCCTGCTCGAGCCGCTCCGCTCGTTCCGGGTCAGCGACCCAGGCGACATGGCGCGGCTCGTCCTGTTCGTCCTCGTCGGCATCCTCATCGCCTGCCTCAACGGGGCCCTGCTGAAGGCGAAGCAGTTCTGGAAGATGGAGGCCGCCGCCGCCCGCCGCAGCGAGTCGCGGGCGAAGCGGTTGGCCGAGGCGAACCTCATCGGCGTCTTCTTCTCCGACCTCGACGGGCGCGTGAAGGACGGGAACGCCGAGTTCCTCAAGCTCGTCGGGTGCACCCGGCAGGACCTGGCGGACGGGCGGGTGAACTGGCGGCAGAGTACCGCGGACGAGCACCAGGCGCTGAACGACCGCGCGCTCGACGAACTGCGCCGCTGCGGCGTCTGCACGCCCTTCGAGAAGGACCACATCCTGAGGGACGGCAAGCGCCTCCCGGTCCTGATGGGCTGCGCGCTGGTCGACGAGGAGGTCGACGACTGCGTCGGCTTCGTGCTCGACCTGACCGAGCGCAAACGGGCCGAGGCCGAAGCGATCGCGTACCGCGAGCAACTGCGGGCGATGGACTCGGAATTGATGGTCGCCGAGGAGCGGGAGCGGCGGCGTATCTCCAACGTGCTGCACGACTCGGTCGGCCAGCGGCTTGCGATGGTCCAGCACAAGCTGCGCGCGCTCAACGGCGCCGGCGCCGACCGCCCGCCCGAGGGGCCGCTGGCGGAGGTCTTCACGCTCGTCGACGAGGCCGTGACGCACACGCGGTCGCTGACGTCGGAGATCAGCCCGCCGGTGCTGTACGAACTGGGGCTCGGGCCGGCGCTGCAGTGGCTGGCCGACCGCACCGGGCAGCGGCACGCCATCGTGTGCGGGTTCGAGGGGGACGGTTCGCGCGTGCCCCTGTCGGACGAGGCGCGGATCGCGCTGTTCCAAGCCGTGCGGGAACTCCTGTTCAACATCGTCAAGCATGCCAACGCCCGCTCGTGTCGCATCAGCATGGAGCGACTAGGCGACGTGCTGAAGGTCGTCGTGTACGACGATGGCGTCGGCTTCGCGCCGCAGAAGAACCATCGCGGCGCGGCCGGCGACGGATTCGGCTTATTCAACATAAGGGAAAGACTGAGCCACCTCGGAGGGACGTTGGACATAAAGTCGGCCCCCGGGTCAGGGACGGCGGTGGAACTGACGGTCCCGTTGCAAGAGGAAAGGAATTCGCCATGAGCATCAGAATCCTGTTGGCCGACGACCACCAGATCGTGCGGGAGGGGCTACGGACGATGTTCAGGGGCTCCCCCGAGTTCGAAGTGGTGGGCGAGGCGGGCAACGGCCGCGACGCGGTGAACCTCGTCCAGTCGCTCTCGCCGCAGGTGGTGCTGATCGACGTCACGATGCCCGACCTCAACGGCGTGGAGGCGACGCGACAGATCCGCGCGGGCAACCCGGAGGTCCGGGTGATCGCGCTGTCGATGCACACCGAGCGGCAGTTCGTGTCGGAGATGCTCGGCGCCGGCGCGTCGGGGTACCTCCTGAAGGACTGCCCGTTCCACGAGGTCGCCACCGCGATCCGCACCGCGATGTCGGGCGAGGTGTACCTCAGCCCGAAGGTGGCGTCGGTCGTGGTGTCCGGCTACGTCGGCACGACGCCCCGGGCGACGCCGTTCTGCGGCAGCCTGTCGCCGCGCGAGCGGGAGGTGCTGCAACTGCTGTCGGAAGGGAAGAACACGAAGGAGATCGCCCTCTCGCTGCACATCAGCCCGAAGACGATCGAGACGCACCGCCGGCAGATCATGGGGAAGCTCAAGATCTACAGCGTGGCCGAACTCACGCGCTACGCGATCAAGGAAGGCGTGACCGTGCTGGGGTAAGCGCACCCGAGGCAGGGTAGCCGCCACCTTCTACGCGTCGGAACGGGTCGGCGGAAACATTGGCAGCAGCGCCGCATTGCCAGGGCACGACGCCGTACGATGCATGTGGGGGAGGCTCCAGCGTTCCGACGCGCACAAAATCAGGACTTGCGCCATCCCTCTCCCCGGCCTACGGGGAAGGTCACTTATCAGTAGAGGTGTGACGGAGCAGTAGTGATCGGTGACGCTTCGCCTGCCGGGTAGTGGCGACGCCTGCGTCGCGGTCGACGCGCAGCGTCGAATCTCATGGCGCCAAGAACTTGCGGCTGCGCCGCAACCGCGACGCAGGCGTCGCCACTACAGGCGCCCGTTAAAGCGGCTGTTATCGACCACTAGGCCGACCGCAGCGGCGCTACCATCACCACGGTTGTGCCGCCGCGGGAGTCGGGCTCGAAGATCAGGTCCCCGCCGGCGTGGCGCAACCGTTCGCGGAAGCTGAAGAGCCCGTGGGCGCGCGGGGGTTCGGCGACGTCGAATGGGTCGCCTCCGCCGATGCCGCCGCCGTCGTCCTGAACTACGACCCGAATCCGGCCGTCGAGGCGTTCGAGACGAATCGTGCACCGCTCGGCCCCCGCGTGCTTGATCACGTTCAGCAACAACTCACGGGCGGCCTGGAACAGGAGGATCGCCAAGTCTTCGTCGACCTGCTTCGGCTGCCCGTCGTCCTCTACGGCGACGTCGATCGCCACCTCGCGTTCCGTCTGCTCCGCCAGCCATTCCAACGCCGCCTTCAGCCCTAGCTCGTATAGCACCGGCGGGCTCAGTTCCACCGTCAGCGCCCGCGCGTGGCGCAGCGCCTGTTCGACCAGGTCGTGCACCTCCATGAGCGACAGCGCGCGGCCGTGGTCGTGCGACTGCTCGAGCACGCCCAGTTTCATGCCGGCCATCGCTAGGGTCTGCCCGATCGATTCGTACAATACGGTCGCCATGCGCCGCCGCTCGCGCTCCTGCGCCAGCGACGATTCCGACGCTAGCGACCGGAGCCGCTCGTGGGAGCGCAGCAGTTCCCGCTCGACCCGTTTCTGCTCCGTGATGTCGATGCAGCTCCCGATGTAGCCCGCGAAGTGGCCGTCGGGCGTGAGGCGGGGGCGCGCCTGGTCGAGCAGCCACCGGTACTCGCCGTCGGCCCGGCGGAGCCGGTATTCCATGCGGAACGGCTCGCGGGCCTGGAGGGCGCTGGTGTAGGTGGCCATGCAGTCGGCGAGGTCGTCGGGGTGGACGCCTTCGGTCCAGCCGTTGCCGAGTTCCTGTTCCATGGTCCGGCCGGTGAACTCGATCCAGCCCCGGTTGAAGTACGTGCACAGCCCGTCCGCGCCCGCGACCCACACGAGCACCGGGGCCGCGTCGGCCATGAGCCGGAACCGCTCCTCGCTCTCGCGCAGCGCGCGTTCGGCCCGCTTGCGCTTGGAGATGTCTTGGACGTGGACGAAGAACCCCTGCACGACGCCGTCGGTCACGTGCGGCACGTACGAGATCTCGGCGTCGCGCAGGTTGCCGCGACCGTCCCAGACCGGACCCTCGAACGTGACCGCCTCGCCCCGCAGTGCCGCGAGCACGTGGGGTGCGCGGTGGCGGTACCCTTCCTCGCCCAGCACGTCCCGCAGGTGCCGGCCGACCAGCTCGGCGGCGGGGAGGCCGAACCACTGCTCGTACGGCCGGTTGTTGAACCGATAGCGCTGGTCGCTGTCGACATACGCGATCAGCGCGGGGACGCTGTCGAGAATCACCCGGAACCATCCGTCGTCCAGAGGTGGAGCCCCCGCGGCGGCAGGCGCTGATTTCCTCGTGTGTTCCACGTCCATTGCTCTCGATCGATTCTGCCGTCCCCGCGACAAGTCGCCCCCGCGGGACATCACGGCGGCGGCTAACACGCTGCCTGATCTTCGCAGACGACCGCGCCGCAGGACGATCCAACCGGCGCGGCCTCGGGATCGGGCCATGTAGTTCTCACCGATCCGGATGGATCTTACCGATTCGGCCGATCGATGACGGGCGTCGCCCCTCGTTCACAGGCGTGTACACCGCGTGTTCGTGGTGCTTCTAACCTGCACCGGCGCGGCGGGTGCGAAACATATACGGCACGGGCCGGCTGGCACAAACGGCTGTAAACCCCTGCTTCCCGCCGCGTCTGCCCTGAGCCGCCAACGCGTGACGGGGTGCCGGACGTCTGCGCCGGCACCGCCGCTCGTTGGTCCTGCAATCGCCCGTGCGGGGCCGCCGGCGCAGCCGCGGGCGAAGCGCGTTCATTTCGCCTTCGACGCCGCGCCCGCGGGGGCCGTGCTGGCGGCCGGCTTCGTCGTGGGCGCGGGGGCCGTGGTCGGCTTCGTTGTGGGCCCGGCCGACTCGTTGCGCGACGCAGCCTGCTCCGCCGTCCCCTGCCCCGACTGCTGCTGTTGGTTCGCGGTGGATTGCGGCTTCGACCGTGCCGGCCGCGGGATCTCCGTGAGCCGGGCAACCTGGTCGGCGAAGATCACGCGGCGGTCGTTGATCTTGCCGATCCGGCCGCGCACGCTGAGCGTGTCGCCCTTCTTGAACCCGATCAGACCGGCCGCGGCCTCGGAGCCGAGGTCGACGACGATCGTGCGCCCGTCGGCGCTCTTGATCTTCACGAGCTCGTGCTTCTCACCATCGCCCTTCATCGTGACGTTCGTCGTGTCGGTGATGACGCCGGTAGCGAGTACGGTGCCGGTCGGCACCGGGCGGCTCGTCCGCGCCGCCAGCCGTCGGCGGTCGGGCGGCTGGATGTCGACGATCTGCTCGCCGTCGCTGAACTGCCGCGCCATGAGGACGGGCAGGCCGTTGATCCACCCCTCGGTGCCCCGCGCGGCGGCGAACTCGCCGTCCTCGAGCGCGAAGCCGTGGAGCCCCTTGGAACGGCCCAGATGAACGAGCCGCCGGGTGCCGTCAGCCGTCTCAATCGTGACGAGGATGTGCTGATCGTCGGGCGCGCCCCGCAGCCTGAACCCCTGCGTCTGCACGATCCGGCCCTTCACGGTGCCGCTGGCCGCAACACCGCCCCCGTCACCGCCGGCCGGTGCGCGGCCGACCGCCTGTCGTTTGTTCTGCTGGCGGTTCTGCTGCTCGTTGCGGTTGATCTTCACGTTGCGGCCGTCAACTTCCATTCGCGTCGCGATCAGCACCGGAACCTGGTTGATCCGCCCGAGCCGGCCGAACGCCTCGATATGTTGCCCGTGGCGCAGGTCGTTGCGCCGCACGTCGTCCACGGGTCCGAGGTCGACGAGCAACGGCTCCCCGCGGACGGTGGCGAGGCGGGCGACCGCGTGGAGTTCCGGGTCGTGCCGCAGGCGGATCGGCCGGATCGACACCAGCGGCCCGCTCGCGCGACGCTCCTCGGCCGACCGCTGACCACCGCCGGATGCGTTCGCACTCGTGCGGCCGTTCGCGTCCTTTCCGTTCATGCCCGCGGTCTCGTCACCGCCGCCCGCTGCCGGAGCGGCCTTGGCCGTCGGGCAGTAGAGGGCGGCGGCGATCAGCGTGAGCAACAGCGCAAGCAGGGCGGCGCGCTGGCGCCTCTCGTCGGCGGGGGAAAGCCGGCGGCGCGGCCGCGCCGTCACCTGGGGTTCAAATTCGCGCTCGTGCGGCCGCTTCGTTGGCGGTTTCAGAAACATGACATCCTCTTCTTTCGTTCCTGGGCGTTCGGCTCCGCGCCACGTGATGAAGTCGCGGCAGGGCGGGAGCGGTGATCGCGTACTCGCTTACTCGTCGTACCAACTGTTGAACCCTTCCCCCTCGGACTTCAGGTCGTAGTCGTACCAGTCGCCGCGCTCGTACCACTGCTCGGTGTCGCCGTAGTCGTAGTCGAAGTCGAACATTCCGTAGTCGCGATTCGAATCGCCGGCTTCGCGCGCGTCGTCGAACGCGGGCGTGTCGTCGGCTGTGGACCAGTTGTACGAGGGCTTGTACCGGTCATCGATTCGGCCGGCCTGCTCCGCGCCGCTCCCGCCCCGGCTGTCGAACCACGTGATGTCGTCGGCGATGGCGTTGCCGCCCGCGTCGTCGTCTGCCGCCATCGGTGGCGGGGCGAGCAGGAATCCCAGGAGGACGGAAGTCGCTATCGCTGATCGAATCATCGCACGCTCCTTACATTTATCTTCGATGCTCGCGGCCTCGTGCCGGACCCGCCGGTTGCTACAGCGGCCGGCACTCGCGGCGTCGTGTGGCGTACCACGGCTCGTCGCGCCAAAAAGAGGGCACGACCAGTGCCGAGCCACGGCCGCGAGTCGAATGCTGCTCGGGGAGCCGCGTATGCCGTATCCGTGCGTGTTGGCGGCCCTAACGGAGCGGGCTCCGGATCCCGGGGCCCCGATGAGCGCGTCTTTCGCGAGGCGAGGCGGCGGCCACGATGTCGCGGCTGACCGTCGAGGGCGTCACTGTCGCTCAGCCCGATGCTGACGCCGACCGGGCTTTCGCCGCGTCGCGCGATGTCGCGAAAAGGCGGGAAGTGGGGCCATCGAGTGGGCACGAGACCCTGAGGGTGGGCAGAACGCGAGGTCAGCGACCGTTGACGAGCAGGGCCCGCGGGAAGGGGCGTGGTGCGCTGTTGCCGTCCGCGGCGACGGCGGGCGCGTGTCCGGCCCTCCCTCGGCGGCCGTGATGGGGCCGCCGAGGGGGCGCCGGCTCGGCACCCGCCGCCCCAGAGAAATTTGAGTCGCTCAGGCCCGGTTGAACCGGACCGTCTTGCCGTCGCTGTAGGTGACGACCAGCGCCTCGCCGTCGAAGCGGTACTTGACGCTCGTGCCGCCGCGGATGGCTTTGGAAGTGATCTTGTCGCCCTGGATCTCGTACGGCCCCTTCGTCTCCTTCACCTTGCCGACGAACGGCAACTCGGAGTACGCGACGATCCTGACCCGTTCTCCCGGCGGAACGTGAGCTTCACCGTCACCTCGCCGACCGGCGCCGACACGTCCTTGGCGACCCAGGTGCCGTACAGCTTCGGGTCGTCTTCCTCCTCCGCCGGGTCCGTGGATCCTGCGGCAGCTGCGGAAGGCCGCGTTTGTCGTCGGGGATGTAGTCGATCTGTTCGACGACGACGACGACCCGGTGACATCGGTGCCCCCGGTTGCGCACCGTCGGGCCGCGGCGCGTTCGTCGCGACGCTCGTGATGTCGCGGTCGGCGTTGCGTGCGGCGGGCTCGCTCTTGTCGCAGCCGGCATAAAATGTGACGAGCAGAAGACAACAGCAGATCCTGAACATGACATTCTCCTGAAATGCGGTGGCCAGTCGGCGGCGACGCACGCGCGCGCTCGTCCCGGAACGGCCACCTATGAAAGGCGGGGCACCTGATGGGTGCCCCGGCGCGTGATTCGCTCAGTCGTTCGGGCGGCATCCGCCCCAACGACAACCGATCTTAGTGCAGCCGCGTCGGCTCCACCTCGGGCACCGGCTGGTCGAGGTAGTCGCTCTTGAGCTCAACGCGGAAGCGGGTGTCGGCGGCCTTCTCGGCCTTGGCTTCTACCCACCACGTGGCGATTTCGCCGGGCGCGAGCGACTCGATTGGCGCGAGCGTGATCGACTGCCCGCTCGCCTTCACCTCCGTCTGGCCGGAGCCCTCGACGTACTTCAGCTCGGCCGGCAGCTCGGCGCTGACCGTAACGTTCTTCGCTGGGGCGGACCCCTGGTTCTTGACCAGGATCGTGTAAATCGTGTTGTCGCCGATCCGGACCGGGTCGGTGTTGTCGACCGTCTCGAGCAGCAGCGCGGGCATCGTGCGGACGGCCGTGCTGGCCGTGGCGGCCTGGGCGGCGGCGCAGACGCTGGCGGCCTCGGCGACGAGCTTCACCGGTTCCTTGCCCCGGCCGTCGACCGTGACGTTGATCGTCCGAGACTGGCCCGGCTCGATCTGGCCCAACTGCCGCGTGCGGGCGTCCTCGGCGAGGCCCGGCCCGTCGAGTTTCAATACCGCCTCGCGGGCGACGGCGTCGCCGTTGTTCGTGACGGTGACGGTGTACGACACCGGCTGTCCGACGTAACGCCATTCCGGGCCGTTCGCCTGGACGTCCAGCAGCGGCTCCTGCACGCGCGTCGTCAGGCGGGATGACTGGGCCTGGTCCGTGGCGGACTTGGCGATCGCGTGGCTGGTGTACTCGCCGGTCTTGGCCGCCTTCAGTTCGACCGCGAAGTCTTTCGACCCGCCGGCGGGCAGGTCACCCGCCTGGAGCGCGAGCGTCGTCTTGCCGTCGGCCGTCGTCAGCCCGTCGGGCAGCGTCTCCTCGACCGTCACGTTCTTGGCCGTGCCCGTGCCGCTGTTGGTGACGACGTACTTGTAGGTGATCTTGTCGCACAGGTGGATCCGCTCCGGGCCCTGCTTCGTCAGCGTCAACTGCGGGTTGACCACCTCGACCGGCGTGCAGAGCGTCGGCTGATAGCTGACGGCGAGGCACGTGCTGGCCTTGCCCACCTCGCGTGCCACGACGGTCGCCCGGATCGTCTTTGACTCCTTCGGCCCGAGCTCGCCGATCGCCCACTCGGGCTGCCCGCCGCCGTCGCTCGGGCGCGTCGTCGGCTGCGACGCGTCAAACTCGAAGCCCTTGCCGAGCGTCTCGGAGACGGTCACGCCGTTAAGCGCCGCGTCGGTCAGGTTCGTGACTTTGATCTGGTACTGGTACGGCTGGCCCACCCGCACCTGCTGCGGCGCGATCTTCTCGAGCAGGATGACGCTCGAGGCCTTCTCACCCGACGGGAACGCGAGCGAGTGTCGCGTCTGGTCCCCCTCCTTCGTCTGCTGGGCCGCGTTCGCGTCACCCTGATTCGCCGCCGGCTCGTCGGCGATCGTCCGCACCGGGGCGTCGGGCGTCACCCGCACCTCGTCCTCGTTGTCGCACCCCGCGATCGTCGCCGCGGCGGCGGCCGCCACGAAGACCGACAGCGCCCCTGTGAGGAATCCATTCCGACTGCAATTGCTCCGCGTCATGTGATGCTCCTTTTGACGAACACGTTCTCGGCTCGATTCAGAACCACGAAGTGTGTCGACCCAGCAAACGCGGCTCCCTTGTGCCGCCTCGTACGGATGTTCCGCACTGTCGCTCGGGGTCACCCTCGGATTACGTCCGCCTCCAGCGCGCTTCGCATGCGCGGCCACCCCGCCCCCGCGCCGCTCACCCGCCGTCAGTGCTCGTAGCGGTGGAACGGCCCGCGTGCCGCAGCGGGTGCGAACTCGTCCGGCCGCCGGGCGGCCGGCACCGGCAGGATGGCCGATCTTCCACGACAAGGAGTGACGCCGATCGCGAGATGGTGAGGCTGTGGCAAGCGGTGTGGCACGCGGCGATGGACTGCTGCACGAGCCAATGCCGCAATGCCGGAGCCCACGTCGCAAGGCGCGTCTCGCATTCCTCAATTCCGAACGGGACGCGATCGTGCGGCCTGTGCCTTGTTTCTCTGGATTGGGCGTCGCCGGTGCCGGCGCCGGCGCGATGCCGACATTCACATCGACGCGTGGCCACGGTCCTACGGACGACATCACGGTCGATGCTCCGACTGAGGCGCTGCAATCCGCAGCCGGAAACATTGCGACTCGCGCGATATGGGCGAATTCGTGGTGGACACAGTCGCGCGAACGCGTAGGTATGCTGGCCATTGCCGCGATCGCGTTGATTAACTGCTTCTGACCGGCGGTGTGCGGACGAAAGGAAGATTGAGATGAGCGAGCGAAAGCCGGCCGCCGTGCGTCGGGGATTGGCGTTGTATCCCGGGATATACCCGTGGATCGTGCTCGCGGCCTCGCTCGACGTGATGATGACTTGGATCATCCTTCACCAGGGCGGGCGGGAGGTGAATGCGGTCGCGGACGCGATCATCGGCCGGTACGGCCTGCCCGGGGTGGTCATCTTCAAGTTCGGGATCGTCGTGTTCGTGATTGGCTTGTGCGAAATCGTGGGGCGCCGCCGCCGCGCCGTCGGCCGCGGGCTGGCGATTGCCGCCGTCGCCCTGAACACGTTCCCCGTGGTCGTCGGCGTCACGCACCTGATCCGCGGCCTTTGACGTTCGCCGCACCGCCCGCTTCCGCTCTCCCGATCTGGTGATGCCCGGCCTCAGACGTAGTACGGGTACGTCGGGTAGTTGTGTTGACCGCCGAACGGGTTACCCCACGGGCGGACCAGGCCCGAGCCGGCTCCGGAACGCACAACCCGCGGATCGACCGCCTGCGCGTTCTCCACGGCCGCGGGGCCGTCGCATGCACGTCGATCCGACCCGATCCTGATCTCGCGATTCGGAGCCTGCGCCACTAGGTGGACGGGGATGAGGTGCGGACAGCAGGCCAGCTCCAGGAATCGAACCCGCTTCTGCCGGTCGTCCACCATCAGGTCCACGACCACGTCGATCACAACACCGTTGGCGTCGGTGACGGCGTTACCGCGGACGTCCGCGGCGGGGTTGTCTAACGCGAGGCCGCTCGCGGAGAGGGAACGACGGTACGCGGGTCGATCCGTTGCCATCTCAGTTGCTCCGGCTAGGCGAGCGGCGACCCGTCCGGCCGCACGAGCGGCACCGAGCAGCGTTCCCGCACGGCCGCAACCGCAAACGCGGGGGCGCAGATCGACTCGGCGATGAATTGCTGTCGCCGGATCAGGAAATACCTCCCGTGCGCGGTGAACGTCGTGTGTTTAACTCGAGCCAGCCCTACCGCCCTCGTGACACCGCATCGCGGACGAAGTGACGCACGACGCGATCGCGCCGCGACGTCCGCGTCTCCGCTGTCGCATCATCCCCGATTGCTTCAGGGCGTCATGGATCTCCTTGGAGGCGGCACGCAATCCGTCAGCTGCACGTGCATTTTGGTGGCCGCAAGAGCTGCCGAAGACCTATGCAGGTTTCGCCGCGAATGTCTCTCGCGCGGGGGAGGAAAAAGCGCTTGCGAGTTGAGGGTTCGCCCGAGCGACACGGCGACGCGCCACGACGTTGCGTCGAACGCCGCCCAGCACGTCCTGCCGGACCGCGCGCTTGCGGGCT
>JAUJNJ010000029.1:0-4439 GCA_030448225.1 Phycisphaerae bacterium | reverse complement strand
ACAAGGAGGTGAAGCGGCAAGCAATCACGATCGAAAGCGCGGAATTGAAACTCACCCAAGCGACTTACGAAGGAGCAGACCATGAAGAGGCCATTGATTGCGTTGGCGGCGTCGGCGTTGCTCGGTGCCGGGATCTGGAGCGTGCCGAGCGCGTCGGCGGAGACGTACGACAGCGAGGGCGGCATCAACTGGTTCGGCGACTACGACAACGAAGCGCTCGGCGCGTTCGACTCGTACGGCACCGATCCAGAAGAATTCGAGAGTGGCGACGAGTTCGGTTTCGACACCGAGATCGGCGACGACGAGACGTTCGCGTCGGACGATTACGGCGCGTACGACTCGCACTACGACTGGAACACGAGCGACGCGTGGTACGACGACTGGTACGGCGATTCGGACGGTCTCTTCTGAGACAGCCGGCCCGCGAACCACGACGACCACGACATCTCGATAAGGAGCGATGACATGACACGCTTGCTACACATCATGGCCGCCGCGCTGGTGGCGGCCGGGATTGGCGCGCTGCCCGCGGTCGCGCAGGACGCGACCGACGACGCGCCGTACCAGACCGACGAGCAGTGGCTGAACGCCGCCGCCGACGCCGAGGACTACTCGTCCGGCGACGTCAGCGAGTATCGGGCCGAGGTGCGGCAAGCCGCCCGCGACCTCGCCAGCGGGGAGGTCGACCGGGAGGAGTACTGGAACGAGATCAACCAGGCGAAGGAACTGCTCGCCGCCGAGGACGATCACGGCGACGGCTCGGGCTACGGCGACTACGCGTCCGACGACTACGGCATCTACGACTCGGCCTACGACTGGGAAACGGATGACGCGGGCTGGGACGGCTGGTACGGCAACGACGAGGGCATCTTCGACTGAACGTGGTACCTCACGCGCCCGCGTTACACCGCGGCGGGACACGAGAGGCCATCAACGCCAAAAGGAACAAACCCATGAACTTCTTGAAAACAAAATCGTTGCTTGCTTTCATTTGTGCCGCCGGGCTGGCGATGCCAGTGGCGGCTCAGCAGTCCGGGTCACAGCAGAAGAGCCAGCAGAGCTCACAGAACCAGGAACAAGGCCAGCGGCAGCAGGGCGGCAAGCAGCAGAAGCAGCAGGGCGGGCAGGCGCAGGGGAAGACCCAGCAAAAGCGCGTCGCCACGCTAAGCGGGCGCGTGCAGGACCTGCGGATGGTAAACCTCGATGGCGAGGGGCAGAAGCACGTGCTGGCCAAGATCCAGCTCTCGAACAACAAGACGGCGGTCGTCGACCTCGGCACGCGGGACGACATCCAAAGCCTGCGCCCGCGGAAGGGCCAGAGCCTCACGGTGCTCGGCCGCCCGGGGCGGATCAATGGCAAGCCGGTCATCGTCGCCGACCAAGCCCGCGACACCTCGACGCCTGACGCCGTCATCATGATTACGCGGCTCGTCCCGGTCGACATCCGGTTCCAACAGTCGCAGCAGGGCGGCCAGCAGGGCCAGTCGCAGGCGCGGCAGCAGGCGAACCGCTACCGCCAGCTTGTCCGCCAAGCGATCCGCCAAGGGAATGAGCAGCAGGCGCAGCGATACGCGCAACAGGCGAATCGCTACAGCACCGTGGCACGGCGTCAGGAGCAGCAGTCCGGCGGCTCCGCCTCGTCCGGTCAATCGCAACAGCAGCGGCAGCAGTCGGACGCAGCCGCGATGTCGGGCCGATCAGGGCAGAGCCAGCAGCAGGCGCCGCGGATGATCATCGGGCAGGTCGCCGACCTTCGCGACGTGCAGTTCAAGGGCCTCCCGGACCGGCACAAGCTCGTAAAGCTTCAGACGAACCAAGGCCAGACGGTGATCGTCGACCTCGGCGCCGACGGAAAGCTGACGGACATCGACCTGCAGAAGGGCGAGACGGTGGTGGCCGTGGGCGCGTTCGGCCGGGTCAACGGCAAGCCCGTGCTCGTCGCGACGCACGTAGCCGACGTGGTGGAAATCGAGCGGCAGCAGCAGAAGCAGCAGCAGAAAGGTGGCGACGGACAGTCGCAGCAGACGGCCGGCCGGCAGCCCGCCGGTGCAGCGCAGCAAGCCGGGGCGCAGCAGCAATCCGGAGAACAGCCGAAGTAGAACTGCTCCGGGGATCGACGCGTGCCTTCGTCACTGCGGATTCTGTCCCCGGGTCGGAACGCTCCAGATGTTCGGCATCCACACGGCCTGCGGGTTCCCCCGCAGGCCGTGTGCGTCTGACCGTGACGCCGGGTTGAGCCGCTGGGAATGCTGGAAAATGTGAAGCGCAGGCGCGAGGGGAGTGCCGAGCGGGTTAACCGCGGAGATGGATAGGAAGCGGCGGCGACGAAGTTTGTCCGGATCGTCCGAGACGCAGCGTCGACCGCCCGCGACTCGCGGCGGCCTGACGAGTCGCCGCATCAGGAATCCGCTGTTTCGCCTTCAGCAAAGTATCGGGTTGCCGGCGAGGGCCGCACGTTTGCTGCCCTGATGTCGTACAGTCCGACCATCGACAGGCGAGGGTCGGCCAGAGAAATTCGTGTACGGAAGGAGCGACTATGAGACGCGTCATGACTGCAGCCGTGCTGATGGGGCTCGTATCGTCCCCGGGTTGCGCGGCGGACACGGCGACCAGCGGCGTGCCGGGCACCGTGACTGCGATTAGGTACGACGCGCTCCCCGACCCGGTGACGCGGTCGTTCCTGCGCGACCACCAGGACGCCGCTATCACGAGCGTGGGGACGTCGAAATCCGCCAGGGACCGGGTGCTCTACCAGATCGTGTTCACGCAGAACGGTGAGACCAACCGCGCCGTTTACCGGCCCGACGGCAGCCTCGTGACCGCCGGCGACCGTTAGGTCGAGACAGGGGCGAGACCCGGGGAGAAACAGAAGGCCGCACGCGAAGAGAGAGACGCGGCGACGTCGTGCGAAGCCCACTCGCCCGCCCCCGCGTTGGCGGTGCCGCGTCTGATGGCCGGTTGCCGCGGCCGGTGACGCGGCAGCGATGCCGGCTGCGTTTGACCCCACGCCCACTCCGGGGGCACGCGCGGGGCGAACACTTCTCGTTCGATCGCCCTCCACTCCGGCGAGGCGATCGGCAGGACCGGGGAAACGCGCCTGTGCTGCCGCACCTGCACGCGGGGCGGCAGACCGGCCGGTTCGCCGCGTGGAGGTTGACCGGTCGTAGTCCGCCGGCTTGAGGTAGACGATGACGTTCAGGCGGTAGCTAGCCTCGGTCGGCAACGGCCGAACGAACGCTTGGGAAGCGCACGGCATGCCGCCGCGCGAATGACGGCGCTGAGAGTTCGGCCGCGATCGCGATGAAAGGTCACTCCGGGCACCGGTAGTCGATCGCGGGCCGTTTTCGGGGACTGAAAGGGACGGTCCGGTCAAGCTGTGATGCGCGGCGGGCAGTGTTGTGGATGAAGAGGCAACGGGCCACCGCGACGCGCGGCGGGAGCAGAAGGTCATTTCGAGAACGAGCGATTGCGAGGTGCGGGCGCTTCGACGGCTGGCGAACGCGCCCCCCGCTTCGTCACCCGCGATCCGTCCGGCCGGTAAAGGACGTCGCCAGCACGGCCGTTCTGCAGGTAGTTGATCTCGTAGATGACCAGCCCGGTGGCCGCGTCGAGGACCTCGATGTCGGTCACGCCCGCGTTCGGGAAATCGCGGAGGAACGACTGCGTCACCGCGAGCGGGAGGGCGTCGAGCTTCGCCGCCTTCACGACACCGCGATCCACGGGTTCGATGTTGTCCCGCTCGGCCGGTGTAGACGAACAGCCGCAGGCAATCCCGAGCGTCAACGCGCACGACGCGAGCATCACGTGTTTCATAGTGTTCCTTCCTGGTTGCGCGGCACCGTGGTGTACCGGCACCGGCGGGGAGCATCTCATCTGGGCGGCGTGCCTCGTCCCCGTCGCGCCGGATCCGCATATCCGGCACATGGCTGCAAAGCGGCGGCCTCAGTCCCGGCCGCGCCCTTTGCTGAGCCGACTCCAGAGATAGGCTGAGCGGTGCAGAGCGGGCTTCGCCGGGGCTCATCCGGCTAGTTACCCACGGACGCTCGGCCTCTGCGGATCCGCGCGAACTATTAGCCCCTTCCGATTTCGGTGCCACCGCTCGATCGCCATCACGGCGAACGTGGCGTTGCTTGTCACGACTGCGCCGACGATGTGACGCACGAGACGGCTCGCGAGACTCGTTCCTTTTCCGGGCGATGTAGCAGAACGCGCATTGCAACTGCACCCACCGCTCTCACGGCCGCTCTTTCGGGCGGCAGAGATCGCGGAGAGTAGACGACTACGCGTTTGCCCGATCTCTTTTCCGTCCAATCCTCCGCCCGCCGCGCCACCCCCGGAATTGCCGTTGCACCTCACCCCCCAACGAATGTCAGGAGCCGCGCGGCGGCGGGGTGGTCAATTTCGGCAATCGAAGGCCTTTTTCGGACAGCGCCGACACC